>JBDRGF010000099.1:0-51695 GCA_043818055.1 Pseudomonadota bacterium
TCTCATTTTATTAAAGGGGATTGGGCGGCGAAGGGTAAAATAACAGGCCAGCTAAAAAAGAATGCCGTTTTTAAGTTCGCACTTTCAGCCCTTCACGACGGAAAAAAATTGAAATACAGCCTTGATGGAAATTATGATAAGGGAACGATTAAAAGCTTTCTCAATATTGCAGGGAAATATTCCTCAGATCTGGTAGAGGCGGTTATCAATGGTAAGATCGAAAATCCCACCTCGGGTGTGCCTAAAATTATGATGAGCGATTGCCGCATTTCGCTAAAGAAAAAAAGCTTTAGGAGCTCCCTTGGAAAGGCAAGCCTTTCATGTCCTCTTGATCTCTTTCTTAAAACGATCAAGATGCCGAAAGGGGCCGAGTTGTTTTACGATGCGCCTGATCAGCTGAGGGTGCAGCTGACCGCTGATGCCGACATGCCGTTTCTTCCGAACGAAAACAGCAGCATCTCAGGAAATGCTAAAATTAATTTAAAGCCAATTAGCGGTAAACTCATATCAAACAGGGGAGAGACAAATGTCATTTTTGAAGGAGTGCTCTCAGGATTTCCCGACACATGGAAGATCAATGCGAATGTTGATATTGATTTTGCCATAGAAAATTATTCGAAGCTGGTGAGGTTTTTGGTCTCGACGCCATATTCGATCCCGGCCCCTCTCAATTCGCTCGATGGCAGGGTCTCGCTTAAGGTGAAGGGGGCGTTTGATTTTCCTTTGAGCTTCAGCCATCTGCCGATTGAGATTCAAACGCGCCTTGGCTCGGAACATCAAAAACTCAACATAGACGGAAGAGGTTACGCCGATCTCCATATGAAGGATATGGAGATCACAAAGATCGATGTCGTGGCTGATGTTGAATTGACCGAAGTTCAATTGCAGCTTCCAAATCTATCGCCGGTAGCTATCCCCCAACTCTTCCCAGACCCCCGGATTAAGTTAGCTGAAGGTCCTAAGCAGAAGAAGGAGAAAGCATTCCAGTTAAACTACAAGGCCTCATTGAAGACAAATAAGGGAAAGCCTCTTATACTCTTATCTAATCTTGCCAAAACTCCAGTGCCGATAGCTATAGATGTAGCAGCTGAGAATGGTAAATTTTCAGGCTCGGTAAATGTTCAGCAATTTTCCATCGATCTTTTCAGGCGCAAAGCGAAACTTGAAAGATTGAATTTGAAGCTTGAGGATCCGATCAATCTCTCCGATGTGAATGGGCTGGCTTCCGTAAAATACGCCGATTATACTGTGAACATCGGTGTGGAGGGGCCGGTGAAACATCCTGCAGTTATCCTTTCATCCAACCCTCCGATGTCACAGGAGGATATCATCTCGACTCTGATATATGGTGAGCCGTACAGCAATCTGGACAAGACCGACGCGGAATCGGTCGGCGGTATGAACGACGCATTTGCAAACAGGGCGTTAGCCCTCACCTCGATGTACCTCTTTGCCTCGACGCCGATTCAGAGGATAGGTTACAATCCGGATACGAAGACCGTCTCGGCGAAGCTGAAGATAGCGGATGGAACATCCCTCACTATCGCGACGGATGGAGAGAGCAAGGGAGAGGTTGGCCTAAGAAGGCGGCTTGGCAACGGTTGGATCATAAACACGACCGTCGAAAGCCCGACAGACGATGTGGACACCAAAGGAAGCGCATTTTTGGAATGGCACAAGAGACATTAAAGCCTGCCGGATTTATCGTGTTATTCGTTATAAAAACAAAAAACAGGCATAATCCAATATGCTCTAGGGTGTGTCGTCAGTTAGCAACGCTGTCATTCTGAGCAAAGAGACTGTGTCATAATTCGACTTTTGTAGCCGCAGGCTTTAGCCTGCGCATTATAACGCCCTCTCAAAGCCCGCGGCTACATTAAAAAACCAATTATGACACAGTCTGTACGCTCAGGATGACAAGGCTCTTGAAAAAAAAGGTTCAAATATCACACTATTATGCTAACTGACGACACGCCCTAATACCCACAGATCTGAACTGACAAATTCCGTCAAAATTTTGATGAGGTGTCAAAAATTGAGCCTATTTTATCCACACTCTCATTGAAATCATTAATCTTTTTATCAATCCAACCAAAAAAAAGTTGGTATGACATATGCAGAAAACAAGCCGTGGTAGGTGGTGTGAATTTTATAGGAGGAATTTATGAAGAAAAAACGTCAAATCTGTCTTGTTATTATCACATTAATTTTCGCATTTGCGATCTGGGCGTGCGAAGGGAGTGGAGGTTCAGGGGATACAATAACACTTCCGGATGGCAGCGAATTGCATATCAATGGCACATCGGATGATTCAACCGGCACTGAAGTCCCTGCGACGCAACCCGTTCCACCGACAGAAACTCCAGGTGCTGAGACGACACCTCCAAAAACTGAAGAGGCACTCCCAGTCTCACCACTATTGGTTCATTATAAATTTGATGAACTTGAGGGCGGCAAGGTCAAGGATCTCTCTGGAAAGGGTCATGATGGTGTGCTTCATGGGGATACAATTTTGTCAAATAATGCTAATGATGCTATGGAAGGCTCCGCGCTTATATTTGATGGTGATGGCGATTATGTGAGCATCTCATATGATGATTTAAAACCCTTTCCGTTGATTGCAAATCCAAACTTCACAGTGTCAATCTGGATGAAAGCCCTTTCATTTCCACCAGCAGACTCAACAGCTTTATTTTCGAATGGTGTAAATGCCGTTTCAGGATTCGATCTACAGTTTTATTCTAACAACAAGGTAAATATGGTCAATAATCCCTGGTTTAGCCTCTATAGCGGTTACATTCAATGGGGACAGCCGGCTTATGTTGATATCAATGCAGCTACTAAGGACTATTTTAAAATCGATCCAAATGTTTGGTACAATATCATTGTAACGTATTTTTATGACAAAAATCTTAACAGCGGTCGAGGAGGATTTATTTCGAGGTTTTATATCAATGGAGTGTTGGTGGGTGAGAATCTCAAGGAGGGTTTAACCTCTGCTCCGACGCAAAGAGATATCATCATAGGTTGCGGATACAAGAAAAACACGCAAGCCAACCCTCCGACTGAAGAGATTGGAAATTGCTTCAACGGAATCGTCGATGAGATGCGCATTTATTCGAAGGGTTTTACAAATGAAGATGTGGTAGGCCTATATAATGAAACACGCATAAAATAACGCGCTCCACATAATGTTCGATTTTTCGATTTATCCAGTCAGAAAACTAAACGGCTGTGGCAAGATTTGATTGAAGAGATCATGTATGGTTTTTTATCAATGGTTCAAGATCATTCATTTTATCATCAAATAACTTAGTTTTATTGGGCAATTCAGCTTCTTTGAGAATATCTCTTATTGCAAACGCCTGCCATGCGTTTTGGGCAAAAATCAATAAATGTGGGTTTCAGAAGTGTCATTTGGACATGTTCTCATTTTTTTATATAGTTCAAAATATTTGTCATCTTGTGCCCTTAACGTAGCTATTTTTCAGTTCCAGTGGAACAGTATTGCATAACCCAACGCAACCACCTGTCATGATTCACTCTGTTTATGTGCTGATTCAATTATCATCTAGATTAACCATTCCCTTGTTTACGAACGAAATAGGGCTGGCGTTATATAAAGAAGAACATAGGAAATAAAAATTAAAATCTTTGATTATAAAATTAAAAAATTAGCGTGCAGCTGCAAGGGCTGGAAGTTGATCCGACGATGGAGAGATAAACATCTGGGCGATTTCTTGAAGGGTTCTTTGCGATGTGAAGACCTGAGTATTCTCTGACAGTTGTTTTCCATTGAGCATTCTTCTTATGATATCAGCTTGTAAATCATCTGGAGCGAATATTGATAGTTTAGGTAATTTTAATGAAGGGTTGGTGCCAAAAAAAGCCACAGTGTTTACCACGCCGGCATTTAATAACTCTGCAAACTCACTGCCCATATAATGTCCACCACTGTAAAGATACAAATTGTTTGGTTCAGCTCCTCTGGCTAGGCCAAATTTATGCATTTTAAAAAAGTCAGCAGCATCTTTAAGCAAGCCGACAAAATTATTTGCGCTATAAAGCAGCCCGAATGAATCAATCTCAGGAAGCATAAATCTGGCTACACGCTCAGTTCCAAATATACCAGCAGGCTTTTCTGTTGTCACAAACCTATCAACAGCGAGACTTGAATATCCGGCATCTTGAAAGCGCTGAGCAATTGTTTGATTTGTATCGGAATGAAAAACAGGATGGGCCACCACTTTTCGAAACACATCAAGGGGGCTTGCAGTTACATTAAATTTAGTAGGTATTCTAAACATAAAATCCTCGTCCCCCGGGTTCCACCTACCGCTCTCTGATTGACAAAAGAACCACTTTTGCGCCAAATTGTCAAGAAAACGCTTCAAATGTGGCTATTTTTTAGCCAATTCTTCCATTTTCTACATCTTCTAAAAATAAGGCTATCGACTCTTCAATATCTAATTTATGGTCAGTTTTCTGTCTAATTTGCTCTTGTCTCAAGGATAAGCTATTATCACTTGTGATAATTAACACCTCGCCTTCATTACTGGAATTCATTTTTGATAACACCATTCTTTGGAATTTCTCTGAAAATTCAATAAGATGTTGAACATATTCGGCAAAATCTTGTTTGTTGGATTTGAAGAATCCTTGCACAGCTAAGTATGCGAATTCTGAGACAGAAATTGCACGTGATAAAACGCTGCTTCTTACGAATTTTGTGGCCCATTCCCAAAATCCATCATAATCATTTTGAATCTCCAAAACAGCTGCTACATCGTAACAATAGTGACTCAGAAAACCATTTAACAACGATAGAAAATGTCTTGTCCATGCATCTGATGCCATAATTTGACGATGAATTGTTTTATTTCTTCTTGCTGCTGTTGTTGCTGCAAGATATTGCATTCTTGCTTGTGTGAGGAAGGGGGTGTTGATAGCATGTGAAGCTCCGAATACCCATAATAAGCTTTGAGAGTCAACGAGATCGGGATGATGTGTACCTTCAAGTAATTGAGAGTAGCCTGCAGCATTGGCGATTGCTGCATTAAGAATAAGAGGAAGCGTTAAGAGTTGTGCTGCTTTGCGTATACCGTCATTCATTTCATCTTTAGAAAATGGTAATGAATTGAACACCCCTGCCCACGTCTGAGCTGCACTTGTAAGTATAATCTCCGGCAAGCCTTGAGGTACAAATCCGAGCATTTGTCTCACTGACTGTAAAAATTCTCCTTCAAGAATCGCGCAGCTATCTGTGTTATGAGGGAATTCTCTTGTTACACCACTTAAAAGTTGGTTTAAAGGTTGAACAAGGGGAGAATGTATCTGATTAAAACCCCATACCTCTAATTGAAGACTGGCTAATTTTGCCGCTGATAACCGGGGCAAATTTGCTAAGCCAGCTCTTATCCTTCCTGTATAGGAACTATGTACATCTGGTGTTTTAAGTATTCTTGTAGCTAGAGGGGGTATATCATCTCTGATTTGTTTTATGCTTCTTATGCTTCCATCCTGAGTATTAAATTGTGCAGGATGGAATCCGTTTAAGTCTGAACGCGTTCTGCGTGGAAATGCTTCTGACAAGACCACTAATTTTCTTGCAATACCTATCAATCCGCTCATCTAAATCCTCCATCCCCCCCATTTTATGTTTAGGCTGTTTGAAATTCGAATCTTCCCTTTGACTTAATTATCGGTTAGTTTGGAAATTAGTTGCTTCCTTAGAAAAATTTTTTTTGAAGGGACATCCTAAAACCGCTTGCCATTTGGCGATATGCTTAATATAGCCGAGTCTACATACATATCAAAGCATAAAATACATATGACAACATCGAGCACTTCAAACAGGGTACAAACAGTCGACATCACGATCTCAAAAAATGGCAGATGCATCATCACGGATGCCGGTCTTGAGGGTTTTAAAAAACGCAATCAGCCGATCTTAAAAAAGGCTATTGGTGCTATATTTAAGCATTTTCCGATCGACATCAAAAAAGCTGCTTTGGCATTTTCCAAAATTTATTTTACCAAAGAGAATCTCTGTCGTACTGTGAATTACCCCTCGCGCATCCCAACAAACAAGCTGGCAAAATTCAGAAAGAAGTTGTTGAAGACCACAAAGCTCAGCGATAAGGAGGCATTGAATCACGGTATTGTCTCACGAGGTGTGAAATTAAAAATATCCGCTAAGGGAATCGATCCTGCAACGTCGCCTTATTACCATGCTAAATTGAAGAAGTTGAAGATAGTCACGGATGAGATCAGAAAAGTTCTCCTCCCCTCCGCGATGTTTGCGCTGCCATTTCCGGTAGAAAGGGTGAAGGGGATTTTTGCAAATACTCAGAATACACCAAACTACACCCCACATGTTAAATTCAAAAATAAGAATAACCCTTTGGTGATTAGTAAAACTGCGAACACCACAGTTTCCCGGCATGTCCTGCCAGCCTTCGCGTGGGTGAAGATCAAATTTCAGATAATCACGACGTTGCATAAAAATTTTACCATGTGGACGTTGTGGCATGACAACCGCGATCTGGCATTTCAGTTCGGGGGGATGATATTTCTCAAGCTATATGTTGCAAAAACAGGGCCCGGCCAAAACAAGCCGGAAGTAAAAGAACAAACGCTAGCCATAACCTGTAACGCATCAAGACACATCAACGGTTTCATTCAGGGTATTGCACGCCTTGCGATCGGCAGGATCAGAGAGAGCTATAACGCTGCTATCTTGACAAAAAAACTATATGCTGTGGAAAAGGGTGGGGGGAAATAACGGGCTATTTATTGCAGACGGGATGTTAAGGGAGTTAGGGCTGGACAAAAGTTATAACTCATTGTAGTAAAAGCGAGTTTTTATAGGAGAGGTGGCCGAGCGGCTGAAGGCAGCTGCCTGCTAAGCAGTTGTACCTCAAAAGGGTACCCAGGGTTCGAATCCCTGCCTCTCCGCAAATTAAAAGCGGGGCCTTTTGGTCCCGTTTTTAATTTGAGAGAAGGAGGGATGAGAACAGCCTTCGAAGTTTATCAATCTTTTGACTATAGAACCGAATTATACTATTCAGTTATTTCGTATGGTCTTCAGAATTAGCTAATCGATAAGAATTTGGATGAACTGCTTAAGAAGGTGGTACAGTCATCAAAAAAGTAATGAGCCGTCTATGACTAAAGAATGTCAAAATACAGAATGGAAAGAATTCTGGCGTGACGAATATCTAAAATGGATATGCGGCTTTGCCAATGCTGATGGCGGCAATCTGGTCATCGGCAAAGATGATAAAGGTCAAATTGTGGGAGTGAAGAACTCCGGGGAATTGCTGGAGATTCTTCCAAATAAAGTACGCGATTTGCTCGGCATCATGGTCGATGTCAACTTACGCAAGTCAGCCGGTAAGGAGTACATCGAAATCATCACTCCGGCTTATCCTAACCCCATTAGCTACAGGGGAGAGTATTATTACCGAAGCGGCAGTACCAATCAAGCCCTTAAGGGTTCCGCTCTCGATCGTTTTATCCTGCGTAAGCAGGGAAAACATTGGGATGGCGTATTGGAGCCCTCTTTTAGGCAGAAAGATTGTAGTGCGGGAGCCCTTCAACTTTTCAAACAAAAAGCAGGACAAAGCGGGCGCATGGACCCTGTTGTGTTGAAGGACGGTCGTGATGTCCTGCTAGATAATTTGGAGCTGATCGAAACTCATGGACTCAGGCGGGCAACATGTCTCCTTTTTTCCGATCGGCCCGAAAAGTTCATCAGCGGATCATGGCTCAAGATTGGTTTTTTTGTGACCGACGATGACCTACGCTACCAAGATGAAATTCACGGGAACCTTTTTGATCAGGTTGAAAAGACGTTGGAACTGCTGCAAACCAAATATTTAAAAGCCTATATCACTTATGAAGGGGTCCAGAGAGTTGAAAATTTTCTCTACCCGCCCGATGCCTTACGTGAGGCATTGCTCAATGCGGTCGTACACAAGGACTATAGCAGTGCTATACCGATCCAGATCAGTGTATACGAAGACAAGATTTGCCTTTGGAATCCTGGAGAATTGCCAGAGGGCTGGACCATGAAGCGTTTTTTGGGCAAGCACCCGTCAAAGCCTCATAACCCCCTTTTGGCCAATGCATTCTTCAGGGCAGGATATATTGAGGCTTGGGGGCGAGGGATCGACAAGATTAATGGGGAGTGCCACAAACATGGGATTTTAAAGCCAAATTACGATTTTGAGATGTCGGGTTTGATGATCACCTTCCACGCAAACCTGGCCCATATTGAGGCTGCCGGTTCTCAGAAAGCAGGCCGGGGAAAAACTTCGGTGAAAACTTCGGTGAAAACTTCGGTGAAAATTCTTCAGCTGTTGGAGGCAAATCCAAACTTGACGTTAGCGGATATTGCCAAAGAGGTTGGGAGATCGCTGCGTGCCGTTGAACTCGCCAGTTCAAAACTCGTTAAAGAAGGAAGACTGAGATATGTCGGCCCGCAAAAGGGCGGGCATTGGGAGGTCATTTGGAAAGACGTGGAAAAATGAACATTGATTTAACGTTTATAACTAATGAAGATGGCGCAAGGCTGTTCTCGAACAGGAATGGTCAATGAGCCTGATCAAGTCAAAACAGCGTATCGCCGACCACGGGGAGGTCTTTACCCCCGCGTGGATGGTCGAGGCGATGCTGGGCCTAGTGAAGGACGAGACCGAGCGCATCGACTCGCGCTTCCTTGAGCCGGCGTGCGGGAGCGGGAACTTCCTCGTGCGAATTCTTCAGCGCAAACTCACCGCTGTTGAAATCAAGTTCGGCAAATCCGATTTTGAAAAACGGCACTATGCGCTTCTCGCACTCATGTGCATTTATGGGATTGAGCTTCTGCCGGACAACATTGATGAGTGCCGCGCGAACCTGCTGGAGATCTTCGCCGCGTATCTGAACCTCGATAAGTCGGAAGAGCTGTATCGCGCCGCGTTCTTCGTGCTTTCGCAAAATCTCGTCCGCGGCGACGCATTGACGATGCGCACGCATGACGACCTACCAATCACCTTCGCTGAGTGGGGGTATCTGGGTAAGGGCAGGTTTCAGCGACGTGACTTCCGCTTCGACAGTCTCACTCAGTCATCGGCTTTCAGCGCCGAGGGGACACTCTTCGCCCATCTCGGAAGACACGAGATTTTCCAGCCTGCTAAGACTTACCCGCCCTTAGCGGTAAGTAGTTTGGCCGGTGCTACAAAGGAGACAGCCCAATGAGCGCACAGGCCAACTTTACATTGCGCGGACGCAACCCGGACGTGCTGACTTGTATCGCGAACCTCTCCAACGACGAAGTGTTCACACATCCCGAGTTCGCGAACAGGATGCTCGACACGTTGGCCGAAGCGTGGGCCGCCAACAATGGCGGCGCGAACATTTGGGCCGACAAGACTGTGAAGTTCCTGGACCCCTTCACGAAAACCGGCGTGTTTCTGCGCGAGATCACCAGTCGCCTCACCAAGGGGTTGGAGAAAGAAATTCCTCACCTTCAGAAGCGCGTGAACCACATCCTGACGAAGCAGGTTTTCGGCATCGGTATCACACAAATCACGAGCCTACTGACGCGCCGGAGCGTATATTGTTCAAAACACGCCACCGGCGAGCACTCCATCGCCAAATCCTTCACCAGCGACGACGGGAATATCTGGTTCCAACGCACGGAGCACACGTGGGGTGACACCAAGTGTGAGTTCTGTGGTGCGCCAAAAGCGATCTTGGACCGTGAGGTAGAACTTGAGAACTACGCTTATGCGTTCATTCACACCGACAACATCAAGACTCGGCTTGCCGAGATATTTGGAGGCAACATGCAATTCGACGTTATTATTGGTAATCCACCGTATCAAATGAAGGGCGGCGCGGGTGGTTCAAGCGATTCATCCATCTACCATCTCTTCGTTGAGCAAGCAAAAAATCTTGAGCCACGGTTTTTGTCGATGGTGGTCCCATCCCGTTGGCTTGCGGGCGGACGCGGGCTTGATGAGTTCCGTAAGGAGATGCTCAGTTCAAGTAAGCTCCTCCGGTTGGTTGATTTCCCAGTCTCAAAAGAAGTCTTTCCGGGTGTTGAGGTCAAGGGTGGTATCTGTTACTTCCTCTGGTCTGCCGCCCATAACGGCCCATGCGATGTCACGGTAGTTCGTGGTGATGAGGAGACTTCGGCGTCACGGCAACTCAGCGAGTTTGACGTATTCGTCCGCGACCCGAGAGCCGTCGGCATTTTACGAAAGGTGTTGAAGGCTGGCGAGACATCCATTACCGAAATCCTGACTGCTGACACTCCATTCGGCATCGCGACTAACTTCGACGGATTTCATGATAAAAAGAAGCCCGGTGACGTAGCTCTGTACTACGTTCGTAGTGGCAAGCGCGACATTGGCTTTGTTCCGCGAAATACAATCGCCAAGAACGCTGCCCTCATTGATAAATGGAAAGTGCTTGTTCCGGAAGCTGGTTCAGATGGTGGGCAGAAAATTCCAGACTCTGTTCTTGGTAAGCCTTGGTTGAGTCCGCCTCCATCTGTTTCTACTCAGTCGTTTCTCGCTTTTTGGGTTGCGAGTAAGGACGAAGCGCAAAGCGCAAAGCCTTGAGTCCTATTGCCGCACCAAGTTCTTCCGGCACCTAGTTTCGTTACGCAAACTCACTCAACACGCACTTCGATCGACGTATTCATGGGTTCCAGTTCAATCGTGGAATCGACAGTGGACAGATAAAGCTCTCTATAAAAAATACAGGCTTACAGTAGAGGAGATTGACTACGTCGAAGCAGTCATTCGCCCGATGGACCTAACCGAGGATTCTGAAGATGAGTAAAACAATCGAAGAAATCCTTACACCCAAGCCGGAGGCCCGGCCGCGCATCTACGCCTATTCCATTGAGGACAAGGCGCACGCGGGTCTGCTCAAGGTGGGACAGACCACGCGCGACGTGAAGCGGCGTGTCGCCGAACAACTCAAGACCGCCAACATCAAGAATTACACCATTCTGCTGGATGAGGTGGCCGAGCGCGACGATGGGACAACCTTTACCGATCACGACGTGCGCGGCGCGCTCATTAAAAAGAAATTCGAAAACACGGAATTGGAATGGATGCGCTGCAAGCTCAAGGACGTGAAGACCGTTCTCACCGAGTTGCGCACCGGGCAGCGGTTCATCGGCACGCACTCCGAGACGTTCAGAATGCGCCGGGAGCAGGTCGAGGCCGTGAACAAGACCTGCGACTATTTCAGCTCAATCTGGGCTGATAAGAAAAACAAAGCCGCGCCCCGCTTCCTGTGGAATGCCAAGATGCGCTTCGGCAAAACCTTCGCGACCTATCAACTCGCCAAGAAACTCAAGGCCAAGCGGGTGTTGGTGATGACGTTCAAGCCCGCCGTGGCGGATGCCTGGCAGACGGACCTCGAATCCCACGTTGATTTCGATGGCTGGCAATATCTCTCGCGCAATTCTGACGGTGACCCGACAACAATTCCCGCCACGACGCCACTCGTCTATTTCGGTTCATTGCAGGACTTACTGGGCCGCGACAAAGTCACTGGGAATATTAAGCCAAAGAACCAGTGGATTCATAAGGTCAAGTGGGACATGGTAGTGTTTGATGAATACCATTTCGGCGCATGGCGTGAGTCCTCCAAAGAACTGGTCGAGGGCGAGGAGGAGCGAATTGCAAGAGAGGAAGCGGAACTCGAAGCGGCCAGCAACGAGAAAAGAATTTCAGACCGATTAAAAGCAAAGATCGCTGACAAACAAGAGCCATTGGAAAAGGAATCTGATTTTCTGCCTATTACCACCAAGGCATACCTGTATCTCTCGGGCACGCCGTTCAAGGCTCTAGCCACGGGCGAGTTCATTGAGGAGCAAATTTTCAACTGGACCTACACCGACGAACAGCGCGCCAAAGAGGAGTTCGCGAAAGAGAATCCCGGCCAGAGGAATCCCTACAGCACGCTGCCGCAGATGCGTCTGTTGACCTATCAGATGCCGGATGAGTTGGTGGCCATCGCGAGCGCCGGGGAGTTCGATGAGTTCGACATGAACACTTTCTTCGAGGCCTCCGGCGAGGGGAAGAAGGCGCAGTTCAAGCACAAGAGCGATGTGCAGAAGTGGCTGGACATCATCCGCGGCTCATACGCGCCCAGGGCAGTGGAGCACCTCAAGACCGGCACTCGGCCTCCGTTTCCTTATTCGGACGTGCGCCTGCTGCCGTATCTCCAACACTCCTTCTGGTTCCTGCGCAACGTCGCGGCTTGTCACGCGATGGCGAACCTGCTGGCCGAGAAGCAAAATACTTTTTGGCATGGCTACAATGCGATCGTTGCCGCAGGCGCAAGCGCGGGAATAGGCCTAGACGCGCTGCCACCGGTGCGCAAGGCCATCGGCAGCGGTTTTGACACCAAGACTATCACGCTGTCATGCGGCAAGCTCACGACCGGCGTTACGGTGCCGCAGTGGTCTTCGATTTTGATGCTGCTCAATCTGAAATCGCCGGAAACCTATTTTCAGTCGGCGTTTCGCGTGCAATCGCCGTGGTCCATCAAAAACCCCAACGGCAACGACCCGAACGAGGAGGAAATCCTCAAACCGGTTTGTTTCGTTTTCGACTTCGCACCGACTCGCGCATTGCGACAGCTCTCCGAATACGGGATCGGGCTTTCACCCAACGAGAAGAATCCGGAGAACGCTGTTAAGGACCTCGTATCGTTTCTGCCAGTGCTGGCCTACGACGGTGCGAATATGACGCAGATTGACGCAGGCGGGATTCTCGACATCGCGATGGCCGGAACCTCGGCCACGTTGCTCGCAAAGAAGTGGCAAAGCGCAATTTTGGTGAACGTGGATAACGACACCCTACGCCGTATCCTCGATAACCCAGAGACGATGGCCGCCGTGGAGCGCATCGAGGGCTGGCGTTCGCTTGGCAACAACATCATCGAAACCATCATCAACAAAAGCGAAAAAATCAAGGAGCTGAAGAACAAGGCCAAGGAACACGAGCTGACGGCGAAGCAGAAAAAACAGCTCACCGATGAGGAGAAGGAGTTCAAGTCCAAGAGAAACATGGTGCAGGAAAAGCTTATCAAGTTTGCAACCCGCATCCCTGCCTTCATGTATTTGACCGATTTTCGGGAGAACACGTTGCAGGATGTGATTACGAAAATTGAGCCGGACTTGTTCGAGACGGTCACCGGTCTGACGGTGAAGGATTTCCACCTGCTCGTGAGGCTCAAGGTCTTCAACACAGAACAGATGAATCAGGCCGTCTTCGCCTTCCGCCGTTATGAGGATGCCTCGCTCCGCTACACAGGGATCGAGAGTCACGAGGGTCTGACACACTATGGGCTCTACGACACTGTAGTGGCGAGGGAACAATGACAAAATTATTAAGGATACACTTACTGCCTTTTATGCGCCTGACCAAAGAAAAAATTGAAATTGTGGAGAGGGCTGGTGGATAAGAATGTACTTTTGCCCTATCATCAATGGCATTACCGACTTTTTTCGTTCGGTTACGCCAAACCCAAGTTTCTTGTCTGATGTTGCTGCATTCGAAGCAGCCATCATTGCTTTATTAATCCCTTTGAGTATTGAAATCGTTTCGAAGATATCAGAACGCTACAATTCAGATGCCATAACGCGCGCATTTGAGAATGGTTGGGGCAATAAAATCCTCCCACCATTTCTTCTTATTAACATTGTGGCCGCAGTTTTTTTACGTTTTGTTGTTTCTGATCAGGTATCAAACGATTCAATTATCTGGAAAATATGTGCCTGGATTGTACTGTTGATATTTATAATCATTGCCGTAGCAATCTGGCGCGTGATTATGCGTATCAAAATGTTTGTGGGTGATCCAAAAGCAGTGATTGACCAATTATATAAAGACGTAGAGGTCTCCCTTGAGTAAACAAACTGCAAAAACACAACGCATGTTTATAGAGTCCCTGGAAGGCATAGGAGATATACTTGTCTATGAAACGAAGAGACAGAAAAACAAACTCGTTTTAGAAGGATTGGGGAAAATAAAAAGCGCTATTGAAGGTATACTTGAATTACAAGCAAAGGAGCCTCAGAAATTTGAGGCGTTGATAGCGAGTCCAGAATTTCGCAAACTCCACAAGACTGATGAAAAAGAGGCACAGCTTCGCCTTGTTTTTAATGCCGACGATTACATGGTTGGTTTTTCTACCCCAATAAACCAAATCATCCGAATTTATGAGACTGCCGTCGATTCGCAAAATGAAACGGTAAGTCGAGAAGCAGCGTATCAACTCAACAGGATCCTTTCTCTGCTCTCAAAAAAACCAAAGAATGGACTCTTTGTTGAGCAGATTCTTCAGAAAATCGCCAAAATTCTACGCATTGCTCTTAAGCGTGGTGACGTATCAATGTTTTCAGCATCGATTAATTGGTATATCAGAACCGTCTTTGATAAGGAATTTGACCTTTCATACCTTGAACTATTTGATAAGTATTTTTTCTCGACCATTCGCTATATTGTAGTAGAGGAGCATACAACCCTATTTGAAGCTCTAATTTCAGCATTGGTTGAGCAGATCCATGTTCCATTTTATGACCGGAAAGAAATTTGGAACTATGGCCAGCTTATCCGTGGTAGCGATCTTTCTGAATATAAAAGATTAAACGATGAATTAAAGATTAATGATCGAGTCAAGGTACTGGAAAATACTACAAGTGATCTAGATTCAAAAGATAAATTAGATTCATGGTTCCAGAATTTTAAAAGCCTTAAGAAGGCCCTAACTCCGCACATCCCCAAAAATCAAAGTGATAAAGCCCACGAGCTTGAAGGAAAAATAGAGGATTATGCTATTGCTCAATTCAAATACCTAAATTTATTGGAGATTGTTTTCGCCATAGGCGCGTATTGTATTTTCAAGAAAAGATATTCTTACATCAAATACCTTTGGGAATACAAACAGCCGGAGGATACCGATACTGTTTGGGTGGGACATGATATCGTACCTACTTCACTTGATGAGGTGGTCACCTTTTATTTCAAAAAAGAGTTATTTGATCGTGCCTTCGATTTCTGGGAAGGTCACCATGGAAGCGAGAAGTACTACAAACAGTATTTCCTTTTGCTATTGGCACGTTTACTAAAAAACATGCCACCCGATAACGAAGGCAATTATCCTCAGGTGAAAGACTACCGTTTGCCTGACCTTCATGTTTATAGGTTGAGTGATTTAATACATTCCACAGACGAGCTGAAGACACTCGCGGCTGAACTCAGCAAAAAAACAGCCTTCCTTGAGGAGGTTGATTTGGTTGCCAATGATTGTGATCTGTTTAAGGAAAAGGTGATTTCGCTTTTAGAAAGGCTTAGGCAGGAAGCCAATGAACAGATTGTTGCAAAGCAGAAATCGCAGACAATTAACTCGAAAAAGGTAGAGGAATTTAAAAGCGATGTTGTGAAGGCATTTTATAAGTCAGCAACCATTCGAGAGATCTTTATTAATTATTTTCACTGCTACGAAGATTTGCATGATAAAAAAGTCGCCGCGAAGATGGATCGATTTGGTTTTGATACGGTGACACCTCAAAAAGCGGCTTTTTTTGAAGAATGGTATATTAACTATCTTGGTTTTGGCGAAGGATCTGGTAGAAATCTGGCTCACGGTGAAAATTCCTGCTTGTTAAAAACAATAACAGAGAAATCTCAGGATGTTTCTAATCGGCGAATGGAAGAAATATTTGGTCAATTTGAGAATCCAGAAGATATTGTTATTTTCTCAACGAACATTGGCATCTGGCAATATTTTGAGAAATCACCAAATTTTAAATCAAAATGGCATGGTGTTGAGCAGCTTAATCTAGAAGGCTTTGAGGGATGGTATGAGTTTAAAGGAGTACAAATCCCCATATTTAAAATTTATAAGAATGATGCTGATCATCAAATCCTCATCATAAATAAATCTAAATTTGGCAAATTAGTACAACTCTCCCCTTTGAACGAGGGAGATGATGCCAAATTGATGAATGATATTTTTTATATGAATGTGCAGGCATTTTCTGAAAATAAGGATTTAATGGATGACATTCTTAAAAAACCACCGGATTGGTTAAAGAATATAGGAGATGAGCAAAAGCAGCGAGAGCATCTTACGGCATGCGTTCGAATTTCTGTGTTTGAGCGTTTTGAATATAAGACAGATGAAGATTTTCAGGGGTATAAGCTTTCACTTCATGACGAGGAAGAGAAAGAGATGGGTACCCGATGATCGTGGTCGAGGCTAAAGAAAATGATACGTATCTTGTAACAGTGGGAATGAAGTCGCCAATCGTTTATTTGGACCATTGGGCGGTGGCTAAAATCGCTTCGAATTTTGGTTGGCGAAAAAGGTTTGTTGAGGCACTCCATAAAAATGAAGGGACGTTATTATTCTCATCTTTAAATATCATTGAGCTGGGCCGCCATATCAATGCTCAACCTAATGTAAAGATGCTCCTTGATGGCGTGGGAACAAGCTGGTGTTTCATTGATGTTAATGCACCGGCAGTTATTGAGAGAGAAGGAAAGTGGGCGTCCGGACAAATGCCATCGTGTTTTAATGAAACAGGATTGAAATCTTATTATCCCTATATTCATGATGAGCCACTAACACTCAGTAAAATTGTCGAACTTGTTACAGGTCAGAAAGATCATTACGACAATATTTATTTACGGCTTGACGAAAATGTAGATCAAATGGCGCATGTCCAAGAGGCGATTAAACGAAAAGATCCAAAAATCAACCAGAATGCCTACAAACCGGGCGGCTATAATCCACAGCAGCCAACAAAGTACGTATATTACTCATTAATGCGCGGCATCTTATGGAGCACATTAAAGTTAACAAGAAACCATATCGCCGATCTTCAGCATGCAACGGCAGCGCTGGCTTATGCGGATTTTATTCTACTTGATGGGCACTGGCATCAACAGGCGTTGGATTTACTGAAAGAGCTACCGAATCTTGAAAATAGGATATTCAGAGATAGCCCCAGCGAAATGGAAAGATTTTTGCGAACTTTTGAGGATGCTAAATTGAGCTAAAGATATATGCTTCATCTCCAATGCACAAAAAAGGTTCTTAAGATTGTCGGAGAGACTAAGGGAGGACCTATTCCCCTTAAGCCGACATTGTTATCATGGCACGTGAACGAGTTTAGAGTGGACAGACGAAAGCTTTTACTCTTTACCAACGACCTGACCTATTATTCCGTATTCTGGTACCCAGCGACCAAACCGCATATTCTGAACATGAAAAATGTGTTGGCATCCGAGCTCATGCAGTCACTGATGGATGCCGGTTTTACACCAGATCAGGTCAAAGGTTACTTCACTGGCTTTGATCATGTCATTTTCACACCAACCAGCTCGCGGCAAGTTTTGGGTGTCATGAATGACCTCAAGCAACAACTCATGTTTTTGATGTCAGATTATTATGAGCCACCGCTCTCTTTTAAGGAAATCACAAAGAGACTGAACAATACACCGTATCGCATTCCTGGGCACGAGACGTGTTTTCCAGTCGAAGCCTTCGCGGAGAGGCTAAATATGGTGTGTTGATGGGTTGGAGGCAAAGGACCACCCCCATCATCGTTTAAAGGTGGCGGATTCAAGACCTTTGAAAATATATAGTGAGAGCCGGGGTGGGGTAACGGTAATTTCAAAGTCGTGAAAAAGGGCCATTTTCGTGAAAATTTGGCCCTGTGTGGCGATATTATCAATCAATGGCCATTATGGGCCAATAGGTTCCGCCTAAAGGCGGACGTGGCCGCTTCACGGCCTCGTTTTAACAAAAATAAGAGGTTAAGCAGCTAATTGAGGGATGAAAATCGGGAATTGTGCTTGCTGAATCTTGGTTCTAACGTCGTCCACGATGGCCCGCAAAACAAAAAGGCTCCACGAAAGTGGGGCCATTTTGTTTTGCGGATGAGGTGGGTATGATGAGAACCCTTTTGGGTTCGCAAACGCAGTTGGCATGAGCTGAAAGCGAATGCCAACAATATTATCTCATACATCCCGTTAACGAGTCCGCCGGAGGCGGATGAGTAATCCCTGCCTCTCCGTAGCGTTTATGGAATAGACGCTACGATTACGGATGCCCGTAGGGCCGACCAACCTTGTATTTAATCACCAGAACACTTTCCCGAAATCGAGTCGATTTTGACCTTTATTATTGCCACTTTTTCGACGGCTTGAATTGGAAACTGAAACTCTTTGTCGGTGTAATGCTGCATGATGAACTTTAGCGCCTTCATTTTCTCCTGCGAGTCTTCTACGAAGCTTGCCTCGCCAAATGCGATTGAACTTTTATACTTCATGCTCCACGCACAAGGGGAGGGCGACTCGACAAGCTCACAGCTCGTATCAAATTCAACGCACACTGAATTGTTCTTCTTCAAAATATCGATCTTCTTTCCCTCTTGAGCTGAATGAAGATAGATGTTTTGGCCATCGTATCCAAAGCACATGGGAACCACATACGGTTTGCCATCATCCGAAAGCGCTAAGTGGCAGATTTTGGTCTCTTTGATGATCGAATCGATGCTACTTCTATCGGTAATCTCTTTATCTTTTCTTCTCATCTGTTTCCGATTGAATAAGTTGGCCGATTCAGTTATTTCTAAAATCACAGAAATCTTCTTCTGAATTTACTGTCATCAGGTTTTCTTCCTGATCCACTCCTGAAAGAAGGGATCGGAAAAAACATATCCGCTGGCTCGCAGATGGATGATAGAGCCCCTTGTCTGTCGGGAGATTTTTTGTAATCTGCGGGTGATTGTGGTCGCATTCATCCTAAGAGGACTACAGAATTCGGAACTTGAAACTGCCAGGTCTCTCTGTTCAGCAAGGCGTTTTAGTATAAGATGGTCTTTGGGGTCGCCGATTGCCTGCCATAATTGGAGATATAACTGGTCTCTGTTCTCAATTTCCTGATCTATCACATCTGCAATGGTTTTATCTTTTACAATATGAGCATTGAGAGGAAGGAAATTCCATAAGCATGAGCAAAGATGCTGGATATTTGCAGGGATGTCATTCCCCCAGTTATAAATAATTTCACAAATTTCTTCAGGAATAGAAACATTTCTTGTCTTGAAATTATCCTGAATGAATATTGTAAAATCATCTCTGGATATCAAATCGACGTGAAACTTCATCGATGAGTTAAAAAATTTTTCATTTGGAGATGAAAAAAGCTGATCCAGAATTTTTGTCTCGCTTCCCATGAAGACATAACTGATCCGATCGTGCAATTGTAGTTCTGATCTCATTTCAGATATCATGTTTATATTTTCTATTTCCTGCGCTGCCTGAAACTCATCAAAACAGACTATAAACCTTTCGTTTCTTTGTTTTGCCAGAACTTGTGGGAGACTCAGAACTTCCTGGACAGTTTTAGGTGTAATTTTATTAATCCCATCCCAATTTATTGATGCTGTCGGTGAACCGCTTTCATCGATATCTATATTAAGTTTCAGACTCTTCAATCCTGTTTTAATCGTTTGAAGTATTTTTTTTGAAAAAGGAATTTTTTTTGTAAAAAGAGATGTATATCTCTCAATAAAACTTTGGGGTGATGTTATAGGGTCGAAATTAAAATAAAATGTCGACACCCCTTTTTTCTCAAGCCGATTGAGGCAATGAATCAAGAGTGACGTTTTTCCGATCCTCCGGTCCCCTGTTACCAATATGTTGTTTTTACCAGAGAGCAGATTCAAAAGCCTTTTTCGTTCCTCAACGCGATCGAAGAAGTCTTCACCCTGGACAACTTTTCCATAGACAAACGGGTTTTGAAATATCTTTTCCTTCATAGGGAGAAGCTAGCAAATCATGCAAAAAATGCAATGCAAAATATGCATTGCATTTTTTGCATGATACATTCTATCCCACACTTGCTTTTGTAGGCAATCGATGATTTATAAGAAATTCCCATTGGAAAAGAGGAAATATGATTTTGCAGGCTAAAGAGGTTTTGAGGCGGTATTGGGGATATGATGAATTTTTGCCTTTGCAAAGGGAGGCGATAGAGTCGGTCTGCGCTTCTAAGGATTCCATCGTCGTGCTTCCGACAGGCGGGGGAAAATCGATCTGTTTTCAGGTGCCCGCTATCATCATGCCGGGGCTTGCCCTTGTGATCTCCCCATTGATATCTTTGATGAAGGATCAGATCGATGGACTTGTCGAGTGCGGTGTTGCGGCTGCTCGTCTCGATAGCACATTATCGGCCGCAGAACGAAGTCAGGTCTTTAAACAGATTAACAGCGGAAAATTAAAACTCCTCTATGTCTCACCGGAGAGAATCGTCCTGGATAGTTTTGTCGATTTTTTGAGCTCAATTCGCATTTCATTTGTCGCAGTCGATGAGGCCCACTGTGTGAGCATGTGGGGACACGATTTCAGGCCGGAGTATCGGCAGATAGGGATGTTAAAATCGAGATTTCCTGACCTCCCGTTCCACGCTTATACCGCAACAGCGACTCAGATGGTCAGGGACGATATCGCCAAACAGCTGAGGCTCAACGATCCAAAGCTTCTCATAGGCTCGTTCGACCGTCCCAATCTTGTCTATAAAGCGCAAAGCAGAACAAACAGGCAAAAACAGATTTGCGAAGTGCTGGACCGGCATAAGGGGGAGAGCGGAATCATATACTGCATCAAACGCTCTGACGTGGATAGCGTGTGCAGCAAGTTGAAGGAGAGGGGCTATTCCGTGCTGCCATATCATGCAGGCATGCAACCTAAGGAAAGAAAGCGAAATCAGGATGCCTTTATCAATGAGAAGTGCGAGACGATAATTGCGACCGTTGCCTTCGGCATGGGGATAGACAAATCCAATGTCAGATATGTGATTCATACAGGGATGCCAAAATCATTGGAACATTATCAGCAGGAGAGCGGGCGCGCCGGTCGTGATGGATTGGAGGCGGAATGCATTCTGTTCTATTCCGGCGGCGACTTCGGAATTTGGAAAAGCATCATGAGAGACATGGAGCCGAAGGTTCAGGAAGTTGCCATAAACAAGTTGAGCGATATGTACAATTTCTGTACCGGCATAACCTGTCGCCACAAGAGAATACTCGCCTACTTTGGTCAGGAGCTAAAAAAGGTAAGCTGTGAGGCATGCGATATCTGTTTTGGCGACATCGACCTTGTGGAGAATCCCCTTCCGGAAGCGCAGAAGATATTGTCTTGCATCGTTCGTTTGAAAGAGAGGTTTGGTGGTGATTATACGGCATCAGTGCTGTTGGGATCCCGCGAGACGAGGATAATCAACAACGAACATCACTTGCTGAGCACACATGGACTCATGTCGCATCAGACGAAGCATGCCGTTCGCGATTGGATAGAACAGCTGGTGGCGCAGGGATACATCGAGAGGAACGACGAATATAAAACTTTAAGCGTGACAAAGAGTGGATGGCTGGTGCTGAAAGGGCAAGAGACTCCGCGGCTTTTAAAGCCGGCTAAGAGAGCCTCTGAAGTTAAGAAGATTTCGAAGGTCGCGAGGGATTCATGGGATGGCGTCGATGAACGCTTGTTCGAAAAGTTGCGCGAGGTGCGGAGAGGGCTTGCGAATAAAAAAGCGATCCCGGCATATCTCGTATTCAGCGACGCAGCACTCCGCGACATGGCAAGGCGAAAACCGACGACTGAAAGTGAGATGCTCGATGTGAACGGCGTGGGTGAAGCAAAGCTCAAACAATATGGAAAGGTTTTTTTGGCCGTGATCGAAAATTTTGCGCGACACTAACCAGTTTTGCAAATGGATACAAAATATTTTTCCTGTTTCACTTTGCATAATTGTTGAAATTCGTTTATTTAAACAAAAAAAGGGGGAATTATATGAAAAAAGGAATTATAGCATTGATCGTGATCGTCTTTATCGTAGCGGGAGGGCTGCTTTATTTGAAGTATTCGGGGAAGCTAGAAAAGATCAAATTACCGATCTTTTCCTCTTATATAAAGCTCCCACAGCCAAAGCATGACAGCCAGACTTCGATAGAGAAGGCGCTGCTCGAAAGAAGGTCAGTGAGAAACTATAAAGACGAGCCGCTAACCGTCGGGGATGTTTCCCAGCTGCTTTGGGCCGCTCAGGGTATCACCAATTCGAAGGATTACAGGACCGCACCGTCAGCTGGTGCTACCTATCCGCTCGAGATCTATCTCGTGGCGGGAAATGTCATAGACCTGCCTGTCGGGGTATATAAATATTTTCCAAGCGGTCACAAGCTCTCAAAAATTTCATCAAAGGATGTGCGGGCCGATTTGATGATCGCAGCCGCCGGACAGGAGCCGGTTCAGATGGGTGCGATAGATATTGTGATTGCGGCGGTTTATGAAAGAACGACTGCAAAATATGGGGCGGATGGCACCAAATATGCCGATATGGAGGTGGGGCACGCCGCTCAGAATGTCTATCTGCAAGCCATAAGTCTTGGACTCGGCACTGTTGTCGTCGGTGCCATCGATGGGAAGACTGTAAAATCCATAATAGGAATGAAAGAGGATGAGACGCCGTTGTATCTGATGCCGGTCGGTAAAAAATAACCAAACTTTGAGATTACAACAAGAGAGGATGAAATGAATCTACATATCAGAGGTATAGACATCGATGATGCGGGTAATTTTTTAAACCTGTGCAGGATGCTCGACGAAGAGACAACCTTTATGATGTTGGAGCCGGAGGAGAGGACGACGAGCGTTGACAAGCAAAGGGATCTCATCCAAGCGGCCCTCGATACGGATAACCTGACGATAATCGTCGCCGAGGTTGATAAGATGCTTGTTGGATATGTCTCGGCTTATGGTGGCATATACAAGAGAAACCACCATAGTGCATATGTGGTCGCCGGCATAGTGAGCGAATATGCAGGGCAGGGAATTACGACTAAGCTCTTCGGAGAGCTCGACAAGTGGGCGATCGATCAAAATATTCATCGCCTCGAATTGGCAGTTCAGGTTTACAACGAGAAGGCGTACAACTTATACAAAAAGGCCGGCTTCGAAGTAGAAGGAATGAAAAAAGACGCCCTCTTCATCAAAGGCGCCTATGTGGATGAATACATAATGGCGAAATTAATATAGAGCAGCATGTAGCATGTAGTGAAAAACCAGTTTTACGAGCCTTTGCCTACATACCACATGCCATATGCGATTTTGCTTTTAAATGATTGACCTCAACTCCTCTCCAAGCTCCGATGATGTTAGCTCTGTCACAGCTTTTTTCGGATCCATACCTTCATATAATATCTGATATACTGTGGCGCATATGGGTGCGCTTATATTTCTTTCTTTCGCAATTGCATGGATCGGTTTTGCAGATGAGTATCCTTCCGCGACCATCTTCATGTTGTGGATGTAGTCGCCAGGTACTGTTCCCTCGCCGATCGCAAATCCAAGTTCATGATTGCGCGAACCCTTGCTCGTACATGTCAATGTCAGATCGCCGATGCCCGCCAACCCTGTGAATGTCAGCGGGTTTGCTCCGTAGCTCTTGCCTATTTTTATCATCTCATAGAGGCCGCGTGTGATTATTGCCGCCCTCGCATTTTGCCCAAGCCTCAAACCATCAGCTATACCGCATGCGATCGCAATGACATTTTTCACCGCTCCACCAACCTCTACTCCCGCAACATCGTCGCTGATAAATGTCAGAAAGGTCTCTGTCCTGAAAAGCTTCTGAACCTCTTTTGTGATCTCTTTATTCATTCCCGCCACGGTCACAAGGGTTGGTAAGTTTAGAGAGACCTCCCTTGCGAAGCTCGGCCCCGATAATACGACGATCCTCTCTGCCGGAAAGTTTGTTAACACATTCTGGAATACATCGTGCATCAGCTTGCAGCTTTCGATCTCTATCCCCTTTGTTGTATTGACGATAATGGCATCTTTCGAAATTGAGCCCTTCGCCCCCTCCCAAATCGTCTTCACAACCCGTGAGGGAAGGGCAGATATGATAAAATCAGCATCAGCTACGGCCTGAGAAATATCAGTTGTCGCCGATATCCTTTTTGAAAGCGATATATTGTTGAGATATAAAGGGTTTCGATGTGCTTTGTTTATGCCGTCACTGACCTCCGCCTCATAGCACCAAATTGATACATCAAAGCCTTTTAAAGCCAGGAGGTTTGCTAATGCTGTCCCCCAACTCCCCGCCCCAACAACTCCAATTTTATTTATTTTATGCATATTTACCTCTAAAATAATATTTTTGTAGAATTTTACGAAACTTAAGCTTATTCTAGCCGATACATGTAGTGAAACATCTATTTTTTGGTTTGGCAAGTGATGAAGAGGGAGCGCAATGTTTGAAAAGAGAAAATACAGACGACTCAATATGAATTTTCCCGTGACGATTCGTTACAAAGGCAGGTTCATTCCAGCCAGGGCATTGAATATAAGCTGCGGTGGAGTTTGTATCACCTCCTTAAATACCGGCGTTAAGCTGGATGGCTCCTTCGAAGTCTTTTTCGATCTCGATTCTAAACACAAGGATATCGCTCTTAGGGCAGAGGTTCTTCATACATCAAAGGACGACGGAGAGAACACGATGGGCGTTCACTTCATCAATCCCTTCTCCGAAAAACACGCTATGCTGCAGGATTATCTTTCGACGCAACTCGGCAGGTAATTTCAATTTTGTTCTTCCAGAACTGTCTTGGCATTACAATCTTACTCTGATAATGAATCATTTATGAACGAAAACTGGCATACGCTTGATGTCGATCAGTCGCTTCTGCTCAACGGAACATCCCTGAATGGCCTGACACAGGAAGAGGCTGGTAAACGCTTTAATGACAACGGCCCCAACGAGATACCAGAGGGAAAGAGAAAGACCGCGATTTCAATCTTTTTCGATCAGTTCAAAGATTTTTTAATCCTGCTTTTGCTTGCGGCGGCGATAGTCTCAGGCGTTATCGGCGAGGTTCATGACACCATCGCTATTCTCGTCATCGTCGTAGTCAATTCGATCATCGGATTTGTTCAGGAGTTCAGGGCACATCGGGCGATGATCGCTTTGAAAAAACTTTCAGCCCAGACAGCCCTTGTTAAACGTGGCGGCGAATTCAAAATTATTCCATCACGTGAACTCGTGCCGGGGGATATCGTAAGTCTTGAGACGGGAAATGTCGTTCCGGCGGATATTCGACTCATCGAAGCCATAAATCTTGAAACGACTGAGGCCATCCTCACCGGCGAATCTGAGCCCGTAAACAAAAAAACAGAACCGTGTTCAAAAGTCGATCTCACGATCGGCAGCAGATTCTGTATTGTTTTCAAAGGAACTCTCGTATCGCGCGGCAGAGGCTTAGGTGTCGTTGTTGCAACTGGCCTTGCCACCGAAGTTGGAAAGATCGCAAATTTAATTCAGAGCGCTGGTGAAGAGAAAACGCCGCTACAGAAGAGGCTGGCCAAATTCGGTTTCAAGCTTGGTATGGCCACCCTTGTGATCTGCGGAATAGTCTTTCTCACAGGTGTTGTACGCGGGGAAAAGATTATTCTGATGGTATTGACCGCTATAAGCCTTGCTGTAGCTGCTGTTCCCGAAGCGCTGCCTGCTGTCGTTACAATCAGTCTCGCCTTCGGTGCGCAGAGGATGGTCAAACACAACGTCCTCATCAGAAAGCTACCCGCTGTTGAAACTTTAGGCTCCGTCACATTTATCTGCAGCGACAAGACCGGCACCATCACAGAGAACCGGATGGTGGTGGAACATTTTTTCTCGGGCTCCAAGCTTTTGGGCATTGAAAGCGCAGATGAAGATACGAAAAAAAATATCCTGTTGGCCTCGGCGCTTTGCAATGATGCAACGAAACTCACCGGCGAACCGACTGAACTCGCTCTCTACGACGCCGCCACCTCTTATGGATATAAGAGGGAGGAACTCGTCGATGAATATTCAAGGATAGATGAGATCCCCTTCGATTCGAAGAGGAAGATGATGACGACGCTTCACAGGCTACCCGATGGCGAGAAGATCGCTTTCACCAAGGGTGCCCCTGAGGTCATTCTCCATAGATGTCTCGATGCGATCGATGGCGCTTTTGAAATAGAATACATTCAAAAGATGGTTTTGAAATTGACCTCCGAGGGGAAGCGCGTTTTGGCGCTGGCCATGAAAAAAGAGGATGCGATCTCTGAGAAGAAGCTCATCTTTCTTGGCCTTGCAGCTTTGTACGATCCCCCACGGGATGGCGTGATCGAGGCAGTGAAGGAGTGTAAGACAGCCGGAATCATCCCCGTGATGATAACAGGTGACCATCCAAAGACAGCACTCGCTATCGCAAGGCTTGTAGGCATCGCGGAGAATGAAGATGAGATAATAACCGGAGAGGAACTAAAAGAGATGCCGATAGAGGTCTTCGAGGAGAAGATCTTTCATTACAGGGTCTATGCGCGTGTCGAACCGGAGCAGAAGCTCAAGATCATACAAGCGCTGCAGGACAAGGGACAGTTTGTCGCGATGACCGGAGATGGTGTGAACGATGCCCCGGCGCTCAAGAGGGCGGATATCGGCATTGCGATGGGAAAGGTGGGAACCGAAGTCGCCAAGGAATCGAGCGCGATGATTCTCACCGATGACAACTTCGCATCCATTGTCAAGGCGGCCAGAGAGGGTCGTCGCATCTATGATAATATCAGAAAGTTTGTAAAATATACGCTCGGCTCAAATTCGGGCGAGATCTGGACGATCTTTTTGGCACCATTTCTCGGACTGCCGCTTCCATTGCTTCCCATCCACATCCTCTGGATCAACCTCGTCACCGACGGTCTTCCCGGCCTTGCCCTGACTATGGAGAGTGAGGAGCCCGACATCATGAACAGGCCTCCCAGAAAACCGAAGGAGACACTCTTCGCGCACGGCCTTGGCTTTCATGTGATCTGGGTCGGTCTCTTGATGGGAGCCGTCTCTTTGGGTGCGCAGGCGATAGGTGTGGCGAGAGGGGGACACTGGCAGACGATGGTCTTTACTGTGCTCTGTTTGAGCCAGATGGGACACGCGCTCGCCATCCGCTCTGAAAAATTGTCGCTCTTCAAACAGGGACTTTTTAGCAACAAGACCCTTTTGGGCGCAGTCATTCTCACATATGTTTTGCAGATGGCGATAATCTACATGCCCTTTTTTCAACCTATCTTCAGAACCCAGGCCCTCTCCTTTGGCGAACTCATCTTTTGCCTCATCGTATCAACCATCGTCTTCTGGGCAGTTGAAGTTGAGAAGTGGATAAAGCGCAGATATTCTCCAAACATTTTTTAATAGATGGTGGTGTTGAGTACTGCAACAAACTGCAATATTTTTTTGCAGTTTATTGCAGTACTCTGATGAGTGAAAATGTGGTAATTTGGAATCATTAAATAAAAGCCCTGGATTTCCGCATTCGAGACTGTTTTCGAACTAATTTGTAGGGGCAACCCCCCGTGGTTGCCCTCTTAAAAGGGCAGGTTTGAAACCTGCCCCTACAATAATTCGATATACAAACGAATTTCGATAACAGTCTCTAATAAGGGGAGGATCTTAAACACTCAAACACTTCCCCACGGACATACCTCCAAACAAACATCACACCCATACATTCCAGGCTGAATGAATGATTTGAGGTTGGGGTCTATCTCGCCTTTATGTTCAATTGTGAGATATGAGATGCAGCGGCTGGCATTCAAATCGTGCTCAGCTATGAGTGCTTTTGTCGGGCAGGCATCGATGCATTTTGTACAATCTCCGCATTGATTTTGTATAGGTCGATCTGGTTCGAGTTTTATATCTGTGATTATCTCACCCAGCAACAGCCATGGGCCGAATTTTTCATTGATCAATAGAGTATTCTTTCCAATCCAACCGAGGCCTGCACGTTGAGCGAGAGCTTTTTCCAATATCAGTGACGTATCGACGCAGAGTTTGGCTTTCGCGTTTGGATGTTCTTTTTTTATTTCATCCCAAAGTTTTTTTAGCTTCTCTTTTATGACTTCATGATAATCGGCGCCACGCGCGTAACTGGCGGATACCCCCCTCACCCTAACCCTAACCCTCTCCCGCAAGGGGAGAGGGGACAGATTTTCTATTAGGCCATTGTCGCCATATGTTAATGCGCAACAGATGACAGATTTCGCATCGGGCATGAGGGATTTTGGATCGATGCGCCTCTCAGGCGAACGCGCTAGCCAACTCATAGTTCCGTTGTGATGTTCGCATAAGTATTTTTTTAGATGAGAAAGGTCTTCGCAAAGTGTATCTGCAGTTGTAATTCCACAGAGATCAAATCCAACATCTAAGGCCTTTTGTTTGATGATAGTTGAGGACATAATCAAAAGGGGTTCAGTAACCATTTCCAGAGCGGAATATATTTAATGATTTTATCGTCATGATGTTCTGTATCTTCATATGTCTCAGTGATAATCAGCCCCTCCGATACGTGGAGTTCCTCCATGCCTTTTATTAACGATTTAATTTCCCTCTCCTTTGTTTGTGGCGCAGAGATATCCCAACAAACCTGTATCAGATGACTTATTCTCTCTTCTTCCTTTATTACAAAATCCACCTCCCTGTGGCGAACATCCTTCCAATAATAAATATCATAACCATGTTTAGTCTCCCGGATTCGTGCCAGTTCGAGAAATACCATCAGCTCAGCCAATTTTCCTATGTTCTGGTCTAAGCGAAAGCCGACCACATTGGCAAGGCCTGGATCGATTGCATAAACTTTTCTGGGGCTCTTTTCCTGTTCCTTCACTTTAAATGAGAATCGCTTGAGGAAGAAGCAGAGATATGTCTCTTCCAGATAGCTCGAAAATTTTTCAATCGTACTCGCGGTGATGTTTAAAAATTTCTCGATGGAATTGTATGTTACGAGCGATGCAGAGTTGCTAAAATAAAATCTCGATAGACTTTTGAGCTGTTCAGGTTTTCTGATTTTGAATCTTTTGATGATATCTTTGCTAACGATGTCGTCATAATATGCCAACAATATTTCTTTTTTTTCTTCCGAGAGCACGACCTTTGGAAAGAGGCCGAACTCAAGAGACTCTCGTACCATGCGTGATAATTCTATGCGTTTTCTTTCAATATCCAGATCATCTTTTAGATCAATTTTTTTAAAAAGAAGGTATTCGCAAAATGATAACGGTAATACTGTCAGGCCAACATGCAAGCCTGTCAAAAGGGTGGAGAGCTCACGGCTCAATAATTTTGCGTTTGAACCTGAGAGTATGATGTTCGCCTTGCCAAGTTCATGCATGGTTCGAACCCACTTCTCCCACTCATCAACTTCCTGTACCTCATCGAGAAAGATGTACGGTTTAGATTTAGGATTGAGGAATTCGAGATAGACTTCAAAAATTTCCTGCATCAGCTTCGTGTCAAGCTTCCCAAAACGGGGATCCTCAAAATTGATCATCAGTATTTCATTTGATGGAGTCCCGTTATCGATCAGCTGTTTTGCAAATTGTTTCATAATGTAGGATTTGCCTGCGCGTCTTGGGCCCTTGATGACGATAATCTGTCCGGTTTTCAAAATTGCATGGAGGCGATTGAGATAGTTCGTGCGAAGGATTCCGATGTCCAGCTCCTGTTTCCAGAAGTTCCAGTCGTTTAAAATGGATAAAATCTCATTTTTATTCATTATTTACCGCCTATTTGTCATAATTTGCTAATTATGTATAATATAGTATATAAAATTAGCATAAAATCAATAATAAAATGTAAATGATGGAAAATATGGTGTTTAGGTTTGAGATGGGTTTATTTCTTATCAATCTTTTTCACCCCACCCATATATGGCAATAATGCTTTTGGGATTTCGATGGAGCCATCTTTTTGTTGGTGATTTTCTAGTATGGCGATCAGCGCGCGGCTCACTGCGATCGCTGTGCCGTTTAGCATGTGGACGAATTGTGGTTTTTTCTCATTCTCTTTACGGTAGCGAACGCCTAGTCTTCTCGACTGATAGTCGGTACAGTTGGATGTCGATGTGACCTCTCCCCATTCTCCGGAATCACCGCGTCCCGGCATCCATGCCTCGATATCAAATTTACGATAGGCTGGTCCACCCAGATCGCCGCTGGCTACATCGACGACGCGATAAGGAATTTCCAATCCCTGGAATAGTTCCTCTTCGTATTTCAAAATATCCTCATGCATCGCTGCTGAGCTTTCAGGGGTAGTAAATGCAAACATTTCGATCTTTGTGAACTGATGAACCCTATATAGACCTTTGGATGCCTTGCCAGCCGCACCCGCTTCAGTCCTGAAACAGTGAGAGACGCCGACATATTTTATCGGCAGGTCTTTTTCTTCTAAAATTTTATCCGAGAGATAGCTGCCGAGCGTTATCTCAGCCGTAGCGATAAGACAGAGATCTGTTTTTTCTACGGAATAAATCTGGGTCTCCTCGCCTCTGGGATTGAAGCCGATGCCATCGAGAATATCGGAGCGGGCGAGATCTGGAGTTATGAATGGGATGAATCCCTTCTTTCGCAGTGTATTGAGCGCATACTGAATCAGGGCGAACTCGAGGAGCACCGCTTCGTTCTTTAAGTAGTAAAACTTTTGCCCGGTGACCTTTGCAGCTGTTTCAAAATCGAGGATATCGAGCTTCGTGCCGAGCTCTACATGGTCGAGTGCCTTGAAGTCTAATTTTCGCGGTTTTCCTACGACTCTCAGCTCTTTGTTTCCCTCCTCAGTTGACGCCTTTGGCGCGTCAGGGTGTGTGAGGTTTGGAATCTGTTTTGAAATTTCGCCGAGCTCCTTCTCGCAACTGTCGAGTGATGCTTGCAATTCAGAAGCGCGCGATTTTAAATTTTTACCCTCTTCGATGAGCTTCTTTCTTTCATCATCGGAGAGCTTCTGCTTCATAGCGGAAGCTGTCTGATTTTGTTTCTGACGAGCCTCTTCGAGAGACTGAATAGCATCGCGCCTTTTGGTGTCGAGTTCGATGAATTTGTCCAGATCAACTCTGACATTTCGGTCGACACAGTTTTTTTTAACTAAATCAATATTGTCCCTGATGAATTTTAAATCTAACATAAAAAATACCTTTTAAAGTGTTTGTCTTTACTACATGCCACATGCTGTTTTTATTTCTTCAGCTCCTCATCGATGATCTCGGTGAATGATTCATATGGCATGGCTCCTGAGACGATGATGCCGTTTATAAAAAATGTCGGAGTTGCCGATACTCCAGCCTTTGAAGCGATCTCGAGGCTTTCCTCAATGAGGGCGTCGAATTTGTTGCTATCCAGACATTTGTCGAATTTCTCCGAATCGAGTTCCAGGCGCTTAGCATATTTTTTCAGATCATCTGCCGAGAGATTTCTTTGATTGTTGAAGAGCAGCTTGTTGTATTCAAAATATTTATCCTGCTCGCCGGCGCAATGTGCCGCCATATGAGCTTTTCTCGAGTCTGCGTGGAAAGAGAGAGGAAAATCCATGAAAGTGTATGTGACCTTTCCATCGTATTTATCGAGTATCTGATAAACTGTATCACGGACGCGTTTGCAGAAGGGACATTCATAATCAGAAAATTCGATGATCTTCACCTTCCCTGTACCTTTTGTAGGATGATTCTCTGTTGCGATATTGGCCCTTGGCGGTTCCAGCGCGATGGTCACAGCGTAGTCTTTCTTGAGCTTCTTTAAAAACTCCTCTTCCGCCTCTTTCTGTTTAGCCATACTGAGGTAGTTTTCAATTCTGTCTTTTATCTCCTCATATTTTTGAGCGCCCTCACTCTGACCTACCTTCAAGTCATAGAAGCTCTTCACCTCGGTCTCTGTGACAGGCAGCATTTTATCATAGACTTCAATTTTCAGCATCTCTTCCACTGTGGTTTTACGTTTCGCAGCCTCCAGCTCTATCAGTCGGGCATCTATGAGTTGATCCAATCCCCTTTTTCTTATGTTGAAGATCTCCGTCTTAGCTCGCACGAGGTCGTTGGCCACCTCTTTGTCGAGCTCAGAGAGGATTATCGGTGTTGTATCGATCTTGGCGACGATGGTATCCCCGTCGCTATCATCAAAGATAGTAACCGATGCGGTATTTTCCCTTTTGCAGGAAGTTAAGAGACAGATCAGAATGATAAGTGCCAGTGAAATTTTTTTCATGGATAGCTCCCTTTTTGATTTCGCGAAACTATCACCAATATAAGCCAGCACACAAGAGAAAAAGGGCTTAATCAGACTACAGTGAAAAGATTCAGAGAAATGAGCATATGAGTTTTCATAGGGGCGGTTCCGACTCAATTTCATTTTTAATCGATGCAACGTCAACTCCTCCTCAAATCCTTTCTCTGACAACAAGTTATCCTGCCTGAAAAGTATCTTCCGTTTCCTCCACGCCAGCGTCCTCTGACAACTCAGCTTCGTCTGAGCTTATCCCCTTAGTTTCCGGAACTCTAACAACATCCACAATTATAACTGTAGCATTATCTTTTAAAATGGGTTTACCCGCTCGTTCTTTTTGAGGTGCATCTTTGACTGCCTGAAGTATTTGTCCCGCAGCTTCCTTTGGTTTTTGTGTCGCCAGCAGGGATTCAATCCGTTTATCTTTTAAAATTTTGCTAACCCCATCTGTGCACATGAAAAAACGATCGTTTATGTAAACCGGCATTATGGTGATATCCGCCCAAGCCCCATCTTTCATTCCGCCAAGCCATCTTCTTACAATGTTGCTCTCGGGATGGTCTTCAGCTCCCTCTTTTGAAAGCTTCTCTTCTCTCACCATATCATCCACTTTTGAATGTGAGCGGGTAATTTGTCTCAGAACGCCCTCGCTGTACCGATAACAGGGTGAATCACCGACATTGACACTGTAAACACTTGAACGCCTGAAAAGAAGAAATGACAGAGTTGTACCCATTTTCTTATAGGCTAATCTTTTCGCTTCTTCATTAAGCTCCTTGTTGACCACCCTGACAATCTTTTCCAGCAGTATCATATAATTATCCGCTTTGGGATTAACATCGCTATGCAAAAAGGTTGTATCTCCAATGGGTTTAAATAATAGATCTACCAGTTTAATCATCTCCCCTGTAACGTGTGAGGCAAAACGGCTTGCGAAATCTCCCCCCTCATAGCCGCCCATTCCATCTGCAATCAGGTATAAGTGCTCTTTAGAATCCGCATAAAAATAATCCTGATTTGTCTTTCTATCCATCTGCTCGGTTGCGCCATAATGGCGAATGACTAGTTTATCCATGTTTTGCCCCCCTTGAGTTTATTTCAGCAACAGATACGGCTGTTTTTGAAATGCAAGATTACTACATTCAACAGAGGTAGCCAAGAGAAAACACATTTCTGATGACACCCCTCATCTCCTGGTGTAATATGACAGAAATCAATCAGAACCGGGGGGAACCATGCCACAGAAAAAGAAAACAACAGAAACGTCAAACAATACCGAAAACACTTTAAAGGACTACGAGCTGTTGCGTAAACTCACTGCTGATGAAGAACCCAGCTCATGGACGAGCTCTTACTTAGCCAAAAATCCAAAAACTCACAGCAAAGTTATTCTATCCCGTTTAAATAAAGACCGGTATATCAACTACTATAGCCTTTCCAATTACACGGAAGAAACAAAAGACACTTACAAAGGAGAGTCGGAAAAAAAATATGATGAAAAGGTGAATCGTTTTGTTGAAATTTGCGAAAAAGTTCGTGAATTTCATCATCCGAATATCACACAGATTTTTGACGTTTTAAAAGATTTTGAGACAGGTGAACCGATCGTCGTTACCGATTCCGAGTACATTAAGGGCAGGCAGATTTATGAGGCTACCGGAGGTATGGATGTTTTGGATATGATGCCGATTTTTTTGAGTGAACTTGAAGCTGTGGAATTTATGCACCGTAAAGGCCTGCTGCACCTGAATATAAAATCACGAAAGATTCGCGTCTATGAAGATGAAACATATGAAATAAAATTTACTGACTGCGGTTTTGCTGCCGACATGAAGGATGTTCCGGAGGATATCCTTGGCACACCTCTCTATTCGGCCCCTGAAGTGATTCTGATGGCAAAGGATAAAATCGGTGCACCATCCGATTTATATTCACTCGCAGTTTTGGCCTACGCCTGTATGTCCCGGGTATATCCTTTTAATCACCGCAAAGCGGCCAAGAGCATACCTGAATTGAAGGAAAGGATTTACCGGGAATCAACTCCGATACTTCCATCTGAACAGAATCGCAACCTCATTGATGAACTGAGTGATACATCAAAACTTGGTAACGTGAAAGAGTTTGAAAAATTGATCGTACAGCAGTTAAATCCAAACCCAAACGAGCGACCGTTTAAAACTGCTCATGATTTTAAAGAAAAAATTATTGATCTGTTTCCAGAAGCAATAGAGATGAGACCGCTTGGGAACAGGACATTGACACTCGGTTCAGCACCTAAATAGGCTTGAGACATTGGGGGATATTCTCATTGTTAAGAATATGGATATTAACGACATCCTTCCAGGAACCGTTGTCAGCCGCAATCGAATAGAAGAGAAAATCGGCAGCGGCGGATCAGGTGTCGTTTATTTAGCCGCAGATTTAGAGTCAAAAAGAAAAATCGCCTTAAAATTCCTAAACAAAGAGATGTTGCGCGATATCTACAAGTCGCAGTTATCTTCAGACTTGTCTGCTGAGGAGGCGAAAGACAAACTCAATAAACAGTATAAGACAATTACGAAGCGTTTCAAAAAGGAATATGAAAATCAGCTGCTCGGCATTCATCATCCCAACATAGCTTCGGTTTATGAGTTTGGATATTTTGAAGGATTTTTCTTTTTTACTACGGAATTCATCGAAGGGAAAAATATATTTTTAGCCGGAGTTAGGTTATCTCCGGATGAAAAAGTCTCTCTCTTTATTCAGATGTTTGAAGGTTTGCAGTTTATCCATGATAATGGCCTTCTGCATGGCGACATAAAACCGGAAAACGTCCTGGTGGAGAAGAGAAATGGCAAACAGGTTGTAAAAATAATAGACTTTGGAATAGCCGCGGCTATATCGGACAGCAAAAGGATGATAGCAGGCACACCCATGTTCATGTCGCCTGAAGTAATCCTGTCGTGGGACGAAAAAAACGGGGTTTCCAGCGATCTATATTCAGCAGCAGTGCTAATGTATTATTGTCTTTTGACTGGAAGCTATCCATTTTTGGATCGACATGCGTGCAAAGGCAATTTGGAGAAACTCGCTGAAATCGTGGAAAAAGAATCTCCTCCTCAAGGTCTTGAGGAACAAAGCGATCGAATACCGCAATACCTGGACACAATCGTGATGAGGCTCTTGAGCAAAAAACCCCAGGATCGTTTCTATGGAAGTGCACGGGCAGTGATTAACGCCCTTAAAACGCGCTCGCCCGATGATTTTAAAGATGATCCCGAAATAAAATCTCCATATCTGATTCCTGATAAACATATCGCTCATGACGCTGAAATAAAAAATATCAGTGCTAATTTAGATCTGCTTGCGAAGGGCAAGCAGCCTTCACCAACATCAGTCTATTGTTTTTCGGGAGAGGAAAATCTGGGAAAAACACATCTGCTTCAGACTATAAAAAAACTTGCGGAAGAAAAAGCGGGGAAGATTTCCGTTCATTCTATGAAATTTCCGGTTGATGACGAATGGGCGGCTGCATGGATAAATCAACTTTCAAATGATCTGGATGAAAACAAGCTGCCACTTGTTATTCTGTTTGATGACTTGCACTTATTAGAGGGCTCGTCCAATTTCGCGCAGATTAAAAAAACGATTCTTGGATTAATCCGTACTATTGTTGAGCGTGAAATTCAGCCAGGGCTTTTCAAAAAGCAAAAACCGTTGTTTTTGTGTTTCACCACACATTCAGGCAAATTAACATCGAAAGAAAATATCGTATCGATTATTACAGAAACAAAAAATCTTCCAATTCAGATTATAAATCTCAAGCCATTCACGGAAATCGATCTTAAAAACTATCTCAAATCTACAGTTGCATTACGAGTTCAGGAAATCCCGCAAAGATGGATAAAATCACTTTTGCGTCAAACCGGAGGAGTACCGGGCGAAATCAATGAACATCTGATTCAACAGGACAGCGAAGGTCTGTTGTTTGATATCGATGGCAGTGTGCATCTCTTTGCAGCGCAGGCACCTGAAGCAGATGAAACGCACAAAGAAGTACCGAAATCGACGGAGACTCGTCTTTTGAAATTGTACAACAGCCTTAGCCCCGACGAAAAGCGCGTGGTAAATTTTATCTCCACCTGGTACTATAAATGGTTGACTCCGGCTCTAAAACTCACAGACTTTAAAGAGCTATTTTCCACACCATCCTTAAATCAAACGCTTATTAACTTATGTAGAAAAAAAATATTGGTTCACTCCACCTCTGATGAGGAGCTCACGGAAACAGATACATTACCGCCACAGATATCAGATGAAAATTTAGACAAGGGGGATATTTATTCATTCGCTAATCCCTATTTGCCTGATTTGGTTTATAGTAAGTTAGATGAGAATAAAGGAGAAGAGTGGCATAGCACAATAGCTGCATATATATCCAAAAAATACAGTCATGATTCCCAATATCTAAACGCTATTCAATTGCATATCGGCTTGGGTTTTTCGACCAAAAAATCGATATCAAATATAATAAGGCTTTCAAGAACGCTTATTTTCAAAACGGTTCATGTTGACTCTGCAATAGAACTTCTGGAAAACGCTTTGAAAAAAAATATTGCTAAAAATTTAATATCGGCAAATGAGGCTATTTATATTCATCTACTCCTGATACACGCCCACCGATACGCGGGTGAATATAAAAAAGCTTTAACGATCTTTGATGAAACATTGAACTTTTTCGATGCTAAATACCAAACTACCTGGAAGCTCCGCTTCTATCTGGCTGCCTTACCTGCTTACATAGCGCTCCACAAATATGATGAAGCAAATCAGATTATAACGGAAGCTTATAAAACCGCATCTATCAACAAACATCAAACTTACTATCTGCTGTTTCTTAATTGGGAAGGCCTTATTAATTTTTATCGCAAAGATGAAGGCAGAGAATATCTTGATAAAGCAAAGGCGATTTTTGAACAAAGTCTCGAATTGGAAAAAACACTTCCAAATGTCATTGTGAACCGAATAACGAATAACGAATTAGGCCAGGTATATCTGGCTCTGGGAGAGAAAGATAAAGCCGCAAAAGAGATGCTGACGAAACTCACAAGATGCGAATCAACCGGAAACACAATATTAATAATGCTCGCGACACTCGCTTTGGCCGAAACCCTGAGAAATTGCCGCAAGTTTTCACGGGCTGTAACATATTGTCAAAAGGCCATTACATTGGCAAAGCGGACTAACCTCGGACACTGGCTGGTAAAAATTCATCTGGTTTTATCTATGTGCTATCTTGACTGGCATAAATATAAAGAATCCATTGACCAGAGTCATCGATGCATTTCAGCAAGCGTCTGTCTGGATAATGAAAATGAACACAGTGAAGTTCTAAAATACGCATGGACCAACATTGGAAATTGCTATAACGAAATGAAAAACTGGAACGAAGCCCCGAAATTTTTCGAAGCTGCAACTGATCTTGGAAAGGATGATTTTTTGCAAGCCAGAGCCAGGCTTGGAATGGCTGAATCCTTGTTGCACATGAATAAATTAGAGGAATCCCTGTCACAAATTGATGAGGCAGATGCGATATTGGCTAAATTGCCGAACATCAGAGAAGATTTGAAATTTGTAAGCGGCTACTGGAGAATCAAAGTTCTAAAAAAACAACAAAAATATGAGGAAGCAATATCTCTCCTCCCCTGCTTAAAAGAACTGGCGGGCAACAATTCATTATTTCTAAGAAAATACAAGGAAGTCGAAAAACGGGTTTAAAACTTGCGAAGCTTCAATCTCAAACCAATCAAAATCATTATCGCTGACAATAGAGCACTAAGAAACAAAAGCTTCTCTTCCACAGGCGCATTTGAAGATTGAACTAACGAGCATGCTTTCATGGCGGCAACACCGGAACCGCCCGCTCCGGAGCCAAATCCTAAAACATCCTCTTTACCGCCTGCACCATCAATCGATACCTGATCACCTGACCCCGCTTCCATTGCCTCTCCACCCTCAGTCGATATCGTCACAGGACCGGTGGATGTGAAGATGATTTCTTCACGAACCCAAAGGGCTGTGGTTGAACGCGTGGTGCCGGTGGGACCTGTGTATGTAGCCATAAGATATTTTCTCTGAAAACTTGGGTCGGAAATCGTAATAGCATCGCCACCTTTTATGAGTTCGTTGTTTTTAAGGTCATAGTGCACCCGAAATGCCGTCAGCTGATTTTGTTTTTGGTTGATATCGTCGCCGGCTTCATAGATTTCAACATATCTTATGGGATCATCTTTTGATAATGCAGTTTGTGGCAAAATAAACGTCGGTTTATCTTTGATGATTTGAGAATCAATCAACCCGATGTTTGAATTGGCACCTTTTTCTAGCATATAAGTATCAGAGGCTTTTATTTTATCACCATTATCAGAGAGAGAAATCATCTTCGATATCGATAAATTCTTTACATCAGTATCAGCGTGGATGCCGATCTTGTTTTTCGTAACGCTGCTCTTTTCGACGAGGATGTTCTCGCCTGCAGCGTCAATGCCGATGTCGAAATTAGAAACCTTTACATTCTTAATCGTCACATTGCTGCCATCTCTCATTGTTTTGATGCCAACGCTTGGATTATCTTTATCACCGGCTATTCCGGATAGATCAGAGTTCACTAACAAACAGCCGCCATCATGACAATTCAATTGAAGAGAAGTCTTGCCGTTCGTTGTAACAATTTTATTCAAAATCAAAAAACCATCATAATCAATCACAAGGCCTGATTTTTCATTTTTAAATTCCAACCCTGAAATAATCATCGGAATGTTTATGTGATTCAAGTTTTTTAATTCGACAATGCTTTCAATTACCGCGTCCTCTCCCAGACCGTTATCCATCTGAAAACAGAGTTCATAATAGTTGCCACCAGCAACCAAATATCGTGAATAATTTTTAAAAGCGTTTATGATGCTCTGTTCATTTGTTACAAAAATTATTTTTTCTTTTTTCGGTTTAGCGCATATTGCGTTTAGATCGATTTCCACATTTGAATCTGGAATTTTGAATAAATTCTTTGATGGAAGTTGCGCGAAGATTGGTGGCGAAATATGGATATTTGGATTATCAAATGTTGCTACATCTGCGGTAAAGGATGTATTCGTCCAAAAAACCGTACAGAAAAAAATTATTATTGCTATCTTTTTCATAAGCCCCCAGCACCTCTTATGCATTTTCTAGGCCATGTTTGATGTGATGAGCATATCATAATATTGTTTATATTTCAAGATGTTAGATGTTGAGGCCGATGCAGATCAGGTGAGAAATGACCCGTTTTGTACGAACACCGTCAATTTTTTGAAAAATCCCAGTCCGGAAAACAGGACATTCAGTTCAGATTTTTGGACAGAAAATAGAACATCACATGTATCGGATGTGGTCTTTGAATATAGCTGGTCTCCTCGTAATTTGATTTTCAAAAATTCAACTGAATTATTGCATCAGTACCAAAATCCGGACTCAAATATCGACAAAAATTTCATCTCAAAAAATAAAAGCCGTTCAAACCCCCTTTATAACAAAATCTTACTTTTGGCATAAGAATTGCTTTATATCAGGGCAAAAGTTACATGATAAGAAGTTAAAGGATATTGGAATATTGTTGAATAGTTGATTGACAGGAAAATCTGATTACATAAGGCCTTTAGCTTGACAAGGCTGCAACCTGCATATATACAGCGCTCAGGGGGGGCAAAGTGGGTGCTTTAAAAGATGATTTTCAAAATGGAATAATAGCGGGTGATAAATTCGCTAACAGTTCACTCTTCTGCACCGATGATCTCCCTTTCTCAAATCAAAAAAATTCTATCCACACGGTTCATAAAAATAAGTCCATCAACACGGGAACAAACTCGAAAAAAATCTTACTTGTAAATCCTCCGTTGCCAAGTGAAAGCTGTTATCCACCCTTAGGTTTGTTGAGTATTGCATCGATACCTTTTTCTTCCAAAGTTGATATCATGATTAAAGATTATAATCTTGTTTATCACAAAAACAAAAAGTATCAGAAAGTGTTCAACATTGCCATTAAAGACCTAATGACGTGTGAATACGATCTGATTGGGATCACAGCAAATTGCAATACATTGCCATTTGTCTTCGCTCTATGTGAAGCACTACAACATCAGAAGTTAAAAATCATTTTAGGAGGCCCGGGTGTCACTTTTTTAGATAAAGAGCTTTTAGATAGATTGCCTAATGTTCTGGCAATTTGCAGAAACGAAGGCGAGCAAACGTTTCAGGCGTTTGTTAATAATAATTTTGTATGCTCTAATCAAATACCAAATATAAGCTATTTTGATGAATCAGGAAAATTCATTCGCACAAATAGTTTTTTTATTGAGAATCTTGATACATTGTCATTTCCATTTACTGATATTGAAATTGATTTTAATGATTATCCTCTGAATCACCTCTATACGAAGGAAAAATTCGCCTTGATAGAAGCCGGAAGGGGTTGTCCTTATGACTGTTCATTTTGCACTACGAATAAGATGTGGGGCAGAAGGTATCGAGTGAAATCCCCTTTAAGAATAAAAAAAGAAATAATGCACTACCTGAATAAGGGATATCGAACAGTTAGTTTTGTTCACGACAATTTGGCTTGTTCAAAAAGTTTTATGGAAGAACTCTGTGGTTTAATATCAGATTTGGGCATTGCTTGGTCATGCAGTGTTTCGTTGAACAATTTTGATAAAAAATTGATGATTTCAATGAAAGAGGCGGGATGTAGAGGTGTTTTTCTTGGCATTGAATCAGGTTCCAAAAGAATTAAGGAAAAAATGCCTCACAAGCATGTCCGCGATGAAAAAAATAGGATTGAAAGTGCAATTAAGTGTTTCGACTTCGTCACTTTATCATTTATTGCTGGTTTTCCAGACGAAGATGAAGAATCATACATGGAGACTATAGCGATAGCTCACAAGTACAGGTTGAAAGGAGTCAACGATGTTCTCATACAACAATATTGTATCTTGCCTGGTAGTCGTGATCATACCGATCAATCATTTGTTGATACGGTAGTGACGAAAGGACGACTACTCAAAAATGATAAATTTTTATATGAATGCATTGAAAGCTTTGAAAAACATATCCAAGAAAATAAAATAATCTTTATTAATTTTTTTGATTCAACCCCACTAAATTTACAGGCCTATAATTTATCTTCGATTACTACTATGTATAATATTTTAATAAATGTGTTCCCCAATATTTTGTTGTTATTGCTCAAACATGAAATCTTAGAGCTGAGTTCTGTGTCTAATGAGTTTGTGAACTATATCTTGAGATATTGTTCGTCATCTATCACATATGATAATGTTGGGAAAAAGATTCAGAACTATCTGTTCAAAGTGCTTAGAATTGATAACAGACGTCTCATTGAGGTGTTAAAGGAAATATATCAATGCGAAATCAATATCAAGAAGCTGTTATCCTCAGACAAAGGCAAATTTATTCGTCAGTCAGAAAAAATTATTATTCAAAATTCTTTCCCATACAAACATGTTACCGATACCGCATCAACTTTAGTGCCTTGTCCTGGATATTATATTTACGTTCTTAGAGAAAAAGAAATCGAAGTTTTGAGAGTAAATCGGTCGGCCTATCTTGTTTATAATTTTCTTAAAAAGGACAGAGAACGAAAACAAATTTTATATTTTATGAAAAAAAACAATATTCCTGAATTTTATTTAGACAAGTTTATCAGTAATAAAATAGCAATTGAAAACTAAAACAGGAGGATGACATGAAGATAAACAATGCCACAAACATCAGAATTCCGAAAAGTGCTGGAGAGATCAAGATGTTAGCTAAAAAACGGAAGGCAACAGGAAATAATAAGCCATCATCACGAACATCAACAACAGAAGATAGCTTTCAAATGGTTAACAGAATAAGATTGGGAAGCTGTAATTCAAGAGATTATCAAATGTAGGCGTATTTGCGCATTGATTTGGATTATATTGTATATAAGCTGCTATTTGCAGATAGCGGCGAGGGAGCGTCATGAAATTGTTTTCTAAGATTCTTCCGTATTATCCTACTTCTTCACCGTCCCACGGACAAGCCGTAGAATATATTTTTCAATCTTTGACTCAAAAATTTGGAGCGATGAAGTTTAATCTGCTGGATATTGGGGCAGGCATTGGTATTCAGGCAGAGAAATTTGCAAAAAAAGGCTGCGATGTTACCTGTATTGATAATTCACCGGAGATGGTAGCATTGTTTAAAAAACGATTTTCATCCCAACCGGCTTTCAATTTAAGAAATAATGTAAGGATCTTTGAAGATGATTGGCTAAATTCATCTGAAAAACAACAATGGAAAACACAAAAATATTACCATGGTGTATATGCTTTAGGCAACACGATAGGCTATTCTGGCTCAAAAGAGGATCTACGCAGAACATTCGACATGGCATATAATTTATTGGTTGCAGGCGGTGTGTTTGGTTTCGATCAGATTGTCTTTCCAACGTCTTCTCACCTTGTTTGGTCGGATATCTATAAGACCGATGTGGATGGACTTTCATTTCAACGTGCGGTTATGTACTCAATAGATGAAAATACCGGGATTGCGGAAGTCACATTAAATGTGAAGTGGTTAAGAAGTGGCAGGGAAGAGATTGAAACAGAAACCTATCATAAATATGTTTTTTCACATGACGTTGTTTTGGAGTTTGCAAAACAGGCAGGATTTAGTCTTATTGATAAAATTGATTTGTTTGGATCACGTTATTCAAGAGATTCATTTATGTGGTTGCTGAAGAAATAAAAAAAACATAAGTTTTTTATCTGTTATGGTTAAAAATTTTTTATTATTTTTTTTGACAGTGTTATTTGTCGCTGGCACAGCGCATGGTGATGACACCAATGTTTATTATAGTGCGTTAACAGCAGAGCCGACATCGCTGGACCCTAAAGAGATAAGAAATCATCCTACTGGAATGATAGGAAATCAGATCCATGAGGGTTTATTCTCATATGATGAGAATATGAATATTATACCAGCGGTAGCCAACACCTGGAAGGTGTCGAAGGATGGGAAAAATATTAATATTCAAATCCGAAGAGGAGCGAAATTTCATAATGGACAAGAGGTTAATTCTTTTGATGTAATCTATTCAATATCTCGTTTAGTCAAAACTGAAGGGTTAAATCATTACTTGTATAAGGAGTTGATGAATATCGATGGCGCTAAAGAATACAAAAAAGGCAATTCGAAAGCAATAAAGGGAATTGTTTTGATTGATAATTATTCCTTGCAAATTAATCTGCTAAAATCTCATCCGTATTTTTATAAAATATTAGCTGCACCAAACAGCGCTATTATTCCTGCAAATTTCGTTGAAAGATATCCAAGAGAAATTGACAACAAACCCGTTGGCGTTGGTCCGTTTAAAATACAAGAGTGGAGTAAGTGCGATAAAATTGTTTTAGTGAGACATGATGAATATTATAGATCAAAACCCAACATCGATAAATTAGTGTTTTATTTTATGAAGCCAGACAAATTGATACAAGCATTTGAAGATGGTAAAATCTATGATACCGCCAGCCTTAGCCTGTTTGAGGATTTTGATGTTAAGCTCCCAGAAGAACAGACATATCAAATAAAATTGCCGTTGGTTTATTTTCTTGCTTTCAATTCCAAAATCAAGCCGTTCAATAATAAATGTCTCAGGAAAGCTTTATACTTCTCGCTAAACAAAAAAATGCTTATGGAAAAAGTTTTTTTAAATCAACTTCCAGCTACATCAACAATTCCCTACGGGATTGGAGGCTATGAATTAGACAATGACGATTTAAAATATTCTCCGACTGTTGCGGAAGAAATGCTACGATGTGCAAAAGCATCGGGTTTTAATTTAAAACAAAAGCTTATCCTATACGGCAGGGAAACAATGCCGAATAAGGAAATGTTCAAAAAAGTTATTGAAGGCGATTATCGTAAGGTGGGGTTGAACGTTGAAGTGGCATTTCTGTCATCAGACTTGTTCTACAAAAAATTCTATAATGAAGAGTTGGGATTTTTTTATGCAGGGCATAACGCCAGCGTAAATGACGCGCTGTTCATATTGGGATGGTATGAAAGCGATCATCCATCTAATCTCACTGGCATGTCCAACAAACAATTTGACCTGTTGATGGAAATGGCCAGATCAGAGAAAGATGAATATGTTCGTTCTAAAATTTATTCTAATGCTGCAAAAATCATCAATGATGAATATTTGCAAATCAATTTATTTAATCGTGTTTACAAGGGATATGTTAATCCTAAAGTAAAAAATTTTGAAATTTCTGAAATTGGTCCTTATGTTAGATATAACAAAATCATACTCGAATGAACAAATATGAATATAAAGATTAAGCAAGCCTTGATAATTTCTTCAACTATTGTAATTGTTGTAATATGGATGTTAGCAGCAATCATTATTTTTTATTATTCCAAGAACATATTAAGGCAGGAATATGAAAAACAAAACATTGAAAAAATGCGCAACATAATCCTGATTATTACAAATGATCTTATGACAGGTAATTATCTAAAAGTTAGAAACCAGTTAAAGCAGTTTGCAAATAATACCGACGCGACTGTTCTGACAGTGTATGATGATAATAGAGAAATAATAGAATCTGTCTCTGAGAAAGATTATCCTAAAGACATCGAGCATAATGTATTAGATCATTTTTCGAGCATTCTTTCTAAAAAAACATTCACTACATCCCATTCTGAGTATTCACTTTTTCATAAAAACAAGGAGCTTTTTGTCTGTATGGTGCCGATTTTTTTTAGAGATGATAAAAATGAGCCGTTTGGCTTTCTCGTAGGCGCTTTTAGTGTATCAGTCTTGCATAAATATCTTAAAAATTTATCAATCTTTCTATGTGTTCTGGCGATGTTGATGTTGGTTTTACAAGTGTTGGTTTCAACCAAAATTGCAAATAATATTTCAAATTCATTGCTCAGCCTTATGAGATCGGTTAAAAAATATTCCATGAACAAGGGGATACCTGAGATCAGAATCAAAAGCAGCATCTTTGAATTTAATAAACTGGCATGCGATTACAATCTGATGGCTCATAAAGTTATGGAGGCTCAAAAATCCGTTGAAAAAATGTCTAAGCTCGCCGCCATCGGTCAGATATCATCACAAGTAGCGCACGACATGCGATCGCCAGTGACGGTGATAAGGGGATATCTTGAAGGCGGGAGCAATTCCTCACTGAGAGAACCTGCGATAAAGAGCGTGGAGAAGCTCAACCGCATGGCAGATGAGCTGCTAGATTACTCGAAGGCATCGAAGATCGAGCCGGCTAAAACACCTTTCAAAGGTCTAATTGAAACTACAGTAAATTCAGAGGTGCAAAATCTCGCAGAAAAGAAAAATGTTAAACTCATCTATAATATAGAAAAGGATATAACAGCTACTGTTGACGCTTATCGCATGGGACGCGTTTTAATAAACCTCATCACGAACGCGGTTCAGGCGGTCAAAGAGGATACCGGTGAGGTGAGAATCGCAGCCAGGGTAGAAAAAGATGCCCTTAAAATCACGGTTTCAGACAATGGCAGAGGGATTTCAAAAGAGGATTTGGCTAAAATATTCGACAGCTTTTTCACGAAAGGAAAATCAGGCGGGACAGGGCTTGGGCTTTCATACTGCAAGAACGTCATCGAAGCGCACGGAGGAGCGATAGCAGTGAATAGCGAACCAGGAAAAGGTGCAGAGTTTGTTATTACAATTCCGTCCTGTATTTCAACACCACATACCACATGCTACATGCCACATGCTGTCCCTAGCCATCAGGCATCAGCGGTCAGCTGTCAGCCGACAAAAGGCGAGTTGGGCTCGAATGAAGACATCCTCGTCGTCGATGACGATGAAGAGATGGTGTTGCTGTGGAACGATATAATAGTAAAAAAATACAGAAGGCCTGCGATCACAGCATACAGCCCTGAAGAGGTGATGAGATTGCAGCTGGATTACGACAAGATATCGAAAGCGATAATCGATTATCAATTTGATGGGAGCACACTCTCTGGTCTCGATGTCGTAAAGTTTTTAAGGGAAAAGGGTGTGAAGGTGATTCACATGTGCACGGGTATGTATAATGATAAAGAGCTTCAGGCTGAGGCTAAAAAGTTGGGGGTTGCATCAATAATACCAAAGCCGTTTGCTTTGGACATAAATATTTAATGGAGGGTGTTGAAATGAACAATGATTATACAATATTATGTGTGGATGATGATGAGAACTTTTTAGCATATATAAGGGATAGGCTTTCCGATTATAACGTTATTACTACAACATCACTAAAGCATGCCCTCTCCTTGTTGAATACGGAAGATATAGACACTCTGCTTCTCGATATAGATTTGAAGGGAGAATCAGGGCTGGACGGCTTAAGGGATATCAAGGAGATGGACGCGTCGGTCGATATCGTCATGGTCACAGGACATCGCGACCCAAAGTTTGTTGTCCAGGCGATTAAGGCGGGGGCATCGGATTATATATGCAAGCCGATAAACAGCGACGATCTTTTAGTCTGCATAGAGAAGTCAAAAAAAATCAGGCTCGACAAGAAGAAGATAGACGCCCTGATGAGCGAACTCAATAACGTAGATATTTCGTCAAGGATAGTTGGAAGAAGTAAAGCGTTTTGTAACTTGATAAAAACGGCAGACAAGGTCAAAGGACACCTTAGCGCGAACGTGTTGATCGAGGGAGAGAGCGGCACTGGCAAAGAGCTGTTGGCGCGATACATTCATCGTCTGGAGGGCGATCGGCCGAACAGGCCTCTGATCGTAGTGAATTGTGCAGCTATTCCTGAAAATCTGATTGAATCGGAGCTGTTTGGGCATGAGAAGGGGGCATTCACCGGCGCGACTAAGAATAAACTTGGAAAATTTGCCCTTGCAGATGGAGGAGACATCTTTCTCGACGAGGTAAGCACATTGAAGATCGAGACACAGGCAAAGCTGTTGAGGATAATTCAGGAGGGGGAGTTCTGTCCTTTGGGAAGTAATGTTTCAGTGAAATCAACTTTCAGGGTTATAGCCGCCTCCAATGATGATCTTGAAAAGATGGTAGCTCAGGGAAGGTTCCGTCTTGATTTATATCATCGTCTGAAAATCATAACGCTTACTACACCGTCGCTCAGGGATAGAAAAGAGGATATAGAGGATCTCGTGTTGCATTTTCTAAAGAAATACAGTGAGAAGGGAAAAGAAAAACAGATCACGAAATCCGCAATTGAGAAACTGGAAAGACATGATTGGCCGGGGAATATCAGAGAGCTTGAAAATGTGATTCACAGCGCAGCCATTTTTTCAGAGAAGGAGATCATCGATGAAAGCAACATCACGATTCCGACCTGCAAATCTGTAAAATATAACGGTGGAATTATGAATCTTTCTCCATCAGTTACAGGGAACATCATACCGCTGAAGAAATTTGTTTCGAAGGTGGAGAGGGAATACATAAAAGAGTCTATTGATCTTATGAACGGTTCAAAGGAAGAAACGGCAAAGCATCTTGGCATCGGCAGGACGACGCTCTTTGCAAAGTTGAAGAAGACAACAAAGAAGTGACTCACAATTAAAATTATTCCATCATCGGCATATCGACGATGATGGGTGGAGGGGTGTTGGGATGTTCGAGAAGCGAGTTTTGAATGATCTTCTGGGTGTCCAAGTAGCTGATGCCGCCGACGTATGGACGACCGGGGAGAGTGAAGTCGGATGTATTGTAAGAAAGAGGAATGTGCTTGATGCCCCATGTTTCTTCGGTGCAAACATTTTTACCTAATTTCGTTTCCCACTTTGAACATCTAAAAGAATCTGCAACTATCATCCATTCATCTTTGCATTGGAAGATGTATTTATCCTCCATATACAATGGTTTACAGCTTATATCGATATATACAGGGGTAAAATTGTCCGGTGATGCCGCATTAGAAAATGCCCAGTTCTCGATAAGCTTAAACTCGTTGCCGGATTCTAAAATTCCAATCACATGCCCTGCCAACCAATAACTCGGTATCATTAACATTTGTTCGTTTCCTGAAAACTTCGGTCTTATTGGGTAGTTACATCTTTCAGCACCAAGCTTATTGTTGCAATAATCGATATCATCCTCGTAGCCCGAAGCTATGCGGCCTGCTCCAGCCCCCCAAACTTGTAACTTTCCTGCATCAGGTAGAGTATCTGACGTCTTAATATAAAACGCTTCAATATCTTTGCTATGTTTTTCTGCGGGGTAGCTCTGAGAACTCACATATGCCTGATATGCCCAGCCTGGAGCTGCTTTCAGTTGATCATCCGTGAGATATTTTGCCTCGATATCCCATGTGCCATCGGGGCCGCTTGGCCCTCCAAGATCGACTCTCCAATAACCATCTGAACATATTATTGATATATCTGCCCATCCGTCGTTGTCTGTTCTCAAAGCCCCTACACTTGCCAAATCACTCACCGCAGGCCTTGAATATTTGCTCTTCCATGGGTCGATGTTCAGTTCGTCCTTCCAGTCGTATTGTAGCTGTCTGTCCCATGTTGCTATGCTATTCTCTGTGCCGTTTATGTAATCGACGTTCATATATTCGATGTACCACCTGCCGTGCTCTTTATCATAGAGCATTAGGTCGGATCTTTTATCTGCGTCTATGTCCTTTACGTATGGCAAGACCCATTTTGTGTTGATATCGTTGTAGCTGATAGTTAAATCCCATGAACCATATTTTTCCGGGAACTTGTCGCAATAGCCGTCGGTCTGTTTTATTCCCTTGAGATCGGAGCACCATCCTGAGTCTGCACCTTGCGAACTGAGGTCTATCTTAAACTCCCCGCGCTTCCAGGTCACAAGATCCATCAAACCGTCGCCGTCGATATCCATATCGACACTCATCTGAATAGCTCGTGGCCAGAGGAGATCGTCTGAGCAAAGAGGGTCGCTTGAACTGCCATCTGGGTCGTACTTGATACAGGTTAATCCAACGCCATCGGTACGCATTGAGATGATATCCTGTTTCGTCATGCGATCTATATTGGGATATTTTTGTTTCAACGCCGGGTATTTTGAAGAAATAGTCTGCCAGTAGTCATCGACAGCTTTTAATAGTTTATCCATCCTCGGCTGGACACCGATGTTTTTCCCTGTTGTGTCTTTCTGAGCATCCCCGCTCTGTCTTACGAGCTCTCTCATCTTCTTAGGCATGATGTATCTCATGCGATTGTTGCCGGCTAATTGCATAAACCTGCTTTGAGCTAGTGTTATAGCTCCACCCACGATAGCAGTTGCGGAGGATGTGCCGTTAAATCTGTTTGTATAAAACCTGTTTTTATCATTCACAGGGCCTTGGGATGGCGGGCCGTTTGGTCCGCTCCAATAGAACGGGCTTGTTGTAGCATCGCCTGCGGGATAGGATGTTGTGACAACACCTTTACCCCATGAATATGCATCGAGCCTTGGGCTGTAATTACTAAAAGCAGCCTTTTGCATATTAGCACCCTCGCTTGCACCGACCATGATTGCTCCGCTGTCCTGTGTTGTTGGATTAACCCAGACGCTCCATTTGCCTGTGTATTGCGATGGATCACCGATATCTAAACTGGAATTCCCTGCACCTTCAACGACTGTGATGCCGATCGCTGCAAGGGTCTGGTAGTATTTCATCTCGTCGGGAACGACTTCACATGGAAGTTGCCCTTTGCCAAAACAGGGGTCATCGGGTCCACCGGTCGTTTTTTCACAACCATCTTTGCCTGTGACTGCAGATTCGATAACGACAACACCACCGTAATATAAATTTCTCTCGTCTGTGAGTCCTGCCAGCAACTTTGCGTCGGGCGCGATTCCCTTCACTCCGAAATTACCAGTTCCGTTGTTGTGTGATGCGTTCAAGATGCCTGCGACTGCCGTTCCATGTGCAAATGCAAAATCGAGCGGGACTCCTGTCATAATAAAGGGTTGCTTGTCTGGAGGCAGGTGTGCTGCAAGGGATGACACGCTGTTAACGAGTGAGCCTTTAGGATTATCCTTTTCATTATAAACAGTGTAATCCAATTGCAAATCCTCATGGTCGAAATTAAATGCGCTGTCTTCATCATACACATGCACGCCTTTTCCTGTAATTCCTTGATTCCATGCATATACGGCATCAATTCCACCGTTTGCTGTAAGATATCCCTGCTGGGATGAAAGATCGGGTGTAGTTGTGGCTGTCAGTACCTTTTGAAGATGTGGATAGATATATTCAACGCCGTAAAGCGTTTTCAGCTTATCATATAAAATCAGCGCTTCTTTAGGTTCCGCCTTGAAATAATAAATTGAATTGAGATCGGGTAGTTCCTCGGAGTTCAGCTCTTCAAGATCGCGTTTGAAAGTGTCGTATTCATCCTGTCCCATGTTGGGATATCTTCTCACTTCAATTTGATGTTCTTCGAGAATTTTATTCAGATCATCAGCTAAACTTTGATAATAGGAATTCCGCACTTCGAATTGGGGTTGTGTTTCTGGTGTCGTAGGGGTCGACCCTGAAAACGGGCTGACACGCGGGTCAGCCCCTACAATCCTCACCACCAAATCATCCCGAAAATGCACGACAAGCTCGCCCAAGTATCTATCGGACATGATCATATCTTCTGGTGTGATTTCTTTGGTGATGGAATCTGTGGGAGTATCGTAAAGGGAGTCGTTACTTTTTCCACCACAGACTGTTAGAAGCAGTATCAAGCATAAAAACAAAAAGGCAGGTTTTGAGCCCGCCTTTGTATTCAAACGATATTTAGAGGCACTACCCCTCATCGACAGCCTCCCGATTTAAGGACAAGGCTAGCACTCCGAGTTTTTAAGTCAATTTCTATCTTTAGGGATTTGACCATATTCTACATATACATACTACATGCCACATACGTTTTTTGATATTTTGCACCTTCTTCAAGCATGAAAGTATCCAGCGTCTTTATGCCATCACCATTTTCTATCATTGATTCCATGGATTTTATTGAAAGGTTTTTGACTGTTGAATCAACACGGATGCCGAAGAGTTTGTTATTTGTGATAGAACTCTCTTCGACGAGGATGTTTTCGCCTTGAGCATCGATGCCGATGTCGTAGGCGGATATTGTGACACCATTTATAGTTATCCCCTTGCCTAGCGTCTTAATGCCTGTTGAAAATTTAGGGGGAATTTCTGAAACACCTGTCAGCGTTGAATTTGCAACCAAACACCCATTTGGACAATTGAGTTCAATGCCGTGCTTTGATTTATCGATCGTGATGTTGTGGAGGATTGTGTAGGCATCGGAGTTGATAGCGAGGCCTGCTGCATCGCCGCTAAATTCTAGACCGGATATTATTACAGGTTTATTATCATAAGATGATTTTGCAAATTTGATTACTCTGTCGAGAGTGCGTGGATATATAACTAATTTGTTATCAACTACTTTTTTTATTCCTATTTTAAAACAAAACTCATAATAACTGTTGTTTACGAGATAGGTAGAATTTGGATC
>JBDRGF010000100.1:0-16477 GCA_043818055.1 Pseudomonadota bacterium
GAGGAGGGTGGATATCTGACCGAGGCAGTGCGTCGCCGTCCATATGCTGTGATACTTCTCGATGAAATAGAGAAGGCGCATCCGGATGTTTTTAACGTACTGTTGCAGATATTGGATGATGGTCGTTTGACCGACGGGCAGGGGAGGACGGTCAATTTTACGAACACGGTGATGATCATGACCTCCAACATAGGCTCTGAGTATCTGGCCGAGCTCTCGGGAGATGAGGAGAAGATAGCCGAGAAGGTTTTGGGGGCATTGAAGGAACATTTCAGGCCTGAGTTTGTGAACCGCGTCGATGATCTGGTGATATTCCACTCCCTCAATAAGGTTCAGATTAAGTCGATCGTCGATATACAGCTCAAGAAGCTCGAGACATCTCTGGCGTCGCGTCACATCAAAGTTACGGTCGATGAAAAGGCAAAGGAGCTTCTCGTCGAGCATGGTTGGGACCCCGCATATGGCGCTCGTCCATTAAAACGCGCGATACAAAAATATATCCAGGACCCGCTGGCGAGCTCCATTTTAGAGGGCAAATTCAACGACGGTTCGAAGATCAAAGCGACCACAAAGGGAAATGAGATCGTGTTTCAATAGATCTTGTATATTTTAGTAGGTTGATATTTCTACGAAAGAGTCTGTTACTGAAGTCTGTTTTTTGATGTTTTTGTAGGGGCAGGTTTCAAACCTGCCCTATTCCATTTTTGGGCGGGTTTGAAACCCGCCCCTACAACAATTCAATATACAAACGACTTTGGCAACAGCCTCGAAATAGTAGAAAATACATTTGCTACTCCCTTGCATTCTACATGAAAATTGGTTTAAGAAGCCTGTATGCAAGCATCTGCACCTGTGACGCTATCATCGAGCATTCAACGGTTATGCAAAGTTGTGACAGATCTGCAACGCGTCCATTATTTCTATTTTGATTTAACTTCAAAAAGAGCTCCGCGTATTTTCTCGAAACCGGTTGTAGGTTTTAAGGATCTCTTGAATGATCCAAGACGGATGCGAGAGATATTTTCACTTTCTCAGGATGGATATGCCCACGGAAATTCCACACCGCTTGCTTTCGCACGCTTCTATTCTGCACTTAATCCACCATGTCTTCCAAATCACATGCGTCAGCAGTGGGAGCGAGCCATCTTTAAGGGCTTTCAAGCCGAGTTGGGTGATTTTGCCCCATTATTAAAAGGCTTAAGGGAATTTTTACAGACTGGAGAGGATTCGAAAATAGATTTAGATTGTTCAAGTCCAATTGTGTACTTTGACCCATGGCATCTGAATGAGAGCGCAAGAAGTCTTTTTCATACGCGCATAGACAATTTCAATAAAGAGCTGGCATATTATAACGATGCAAGAAACAGATGGGATGCTCGTTATAATGAAAATCATCCATTGTGCATGGCTTTTCGTGCAGCTGAAAGTATGTCCGAGGTAATTGCTGGCCCAAAATTGCGGGATACTCAGGAGATGCTAAAAATTCAGTTGGAGACTTTTGTCGAAGAGGGAGAACCAAGCCCATTTTCTAAAAGTGCAACGCGACAACGATTTGGCGCATCTTTCTATGATCATCTAAGTCCCGATCAGTGGGAGCTTCTCGGAAATAAACGACTCTGGCGGTTGGAAATGGAACGGGATGCACTCATTTATAGTGGTTATATGTACTATGAATACCATCCAGCTGCTAGCCATAGCCTTTCTCGATACGATGCTGATGGCGCTTCGAATTTTGGAATGATCTATAGTGGTATGACCCTTTTTAGTACATGTGATGAGTTGTTAAGCTTTTCCGAATTTTGGTTTAAGATGGCATTTATTGGCCTTATTCGGGATGGTGTCACTATGGAAGCTCCCATTTCAAAAACGCTGCCGGAAGAGAAGGGATTAATTCGATTTAAACATTTTATAAACGAGAACTATCATTTACTAATGAACAGATTTAAAAAGAGGGAAGAACCGACGGAGGAAGAGATATTAGCTGAGAGGATAGTCGCTGCATTAGAGTCAGGAGAAGATGCTGTTGCCAAAATCCGTTTTGTTAACACGGGTGAAGTCTTGAACGGCATTGAGGTAAAGGAGGGGGCTGGGGGGAGGCGCGTCGTTTTGGAGGTTGAGTTCAGTCGCCCAATTGCTTTTCGACCCCATCGTGATAGTGATGGTCGTTTGGGAATCGATTTGATTGATACTATGTATATTTCAGGCGGAGTTTCTGAAATTAGATTGAATCTTGAGCTTGAGAAAGATTTCAGATTTGAGGAGATCATGATTGGCGAGTATCGGCCCTACTATCCATAATTTAAGAACTCAAAATTTAAAAATAAAAAAACCGCGGTATGATTGCTCATACCGCGGTTCTTGATTTAGCAACTTACCAGTCTCTACGACCGCCACCGCCGCCACGACCACCTTCTCTTCTGCCGCCGCCGCCACCAAAGCCACCACGTTCACGTGGAGCCTGTGGGCGTGCTTCGTTCACTTTCAATGCGCGACCCTCGATCTCTTTTCCATTCAATGTGTTGATCGCTGCATTTGCTTCTTCGTCATTGGACATCTCAACAAAACCGAATCCCTTGCTGCGACCTGAAAAGTTATCCATGATAACCTTTGCTGAATCGACAGTTCCGGAATCGGCGAACATGTTTTTGAGATCTTCGTCCGTGACACTGTAGGGCAAGTTCCCTACATACAATTTCTTACTCATTTTCTCTCCTTATCGTTTGCGTTGCCCAACCACTGGACATGACGGCTAGTTTCCAAATACGAGGCGAAGGATAGATAATTATCAACCTTTAGTCAAAACAAAAATCGAATTTATCGCCTTTTATGCGCTTTTCAGCGCACTTTTCAGCAGTTCAACCAGATCTAAAGCCTTAAAGCCTATCAGAGTCGCCTTTTCATCAAAAATTTCGCTGACAGTCTTGTCGATATTCAGATCGACTATCCTCTTGCCAACAATGGCATTTTCGAGCCTTTCGATCGAATCCTCTGGATAGACGAAAAAATCGCCGCTGATCATGATCTTCCTGATGCAGCCATCCTCAACCAACCCCTTGCATCGAAGGAGTTTTCCGCTCGGCACTTTGTAGTCGCGCCTTATCTCAACGGCGTTCATTCCAATCGGGGTTTCCATATCTCTTCTCTGCGAGCTGTTTTGCCAAAGATTCCTCTTCCTCGGTAAAGCTTCCCGGAGTAAGTTCCAGACTAAAATTTCTGGCAAATCCCTCTGCTAGTGCCTCTATAATCTTTTTGTGATCGGGTAGCTCTCCGGTCTCTTTTTTTATCGATGTAACGGAATCTTCAACTCTTTTGATGATTTTGTCCTTTAGCTTTTCGTTCGGAACTTTCAGGAGGGTGAACATGAGCTTTGGATCGACATCGCACAGAATCGTGCCGTGCTGAAGTATTTGTGATCCTTTTCTCGTCTGCGCATTTCCTGAAATTTTCCTGTTTCCAACTATGATATCATTGACTGGTCTGTATGATGCATCGAGACCGAATTTTTTTAATCCGAAGATCAGAGAGTTGCAGATTCTATCATACGACTCGAGGACATCTTGGGAGATCAATTCGTGGTTTTTGTCGATTATCAATGAATATGTCACTTCACCGTTGTAATCGTGATAGACAGCACCTCCGCCTGTCAGCCTTCTTATGTATTTGATCGAGCGGGCATCGCACGCCTTTACATCGACCTCTTCGAAGAGGCTCTGAAAGTATCCGATCGTGATCGCTGAGGGCTTCCATCTGTAAAAGCGAAGTGTGGTGGGAAGTTTTAGCTTATCTTTGAGCAGTACGACCGCTTCATCATAAGCCATGTTCAGCGCCGGATCGACCCCATCCATCAGTATTAATCTTGTTTTTTCCATAACTAAGAACAATTAACAATTAATAAAAACAATTAACAATTAACAATAAAGCAATTAACAATTATCAATAACCAATTCACAATTATTGGTAATTGGATATTGTAAATTGTTAATTGCCTTTGTTAATTGCTTTTTCAATCTGCTCCTTCTGGAATCTCTTCGTCCTTCATTTTATGTGCGGTTGTTCCATCCTTCGGATAGGGCTTGTGTACAGGGACGACCTTAATGAATTTTTGGATGAGCTCGCCGCTGTTCGTAGTGCCTAGCTGATGAAAGAGACGTTCAAATGTTTTTGCCAGCTCACTTAGTATCGCATGCTTTGTGTTATCGGTGAGTCCCCATAGCTCCTTCTTGAATGGGCCAAGGGCCTTCTTTCTCGTCTTATAATAGAACTGCTCTGAAGTCTGATCTGCCTTTTTCTCCTTCGCACAGTTTTTGTCGAGCCACGCGTAAATCTGTTCTTTCAGTGTTTTTGGCAGGGCTGTTGAATCAAGAACTATATTCTGGAATCCGGTCGCGAGATGCACTTCCAAAGTTTGCCTCTTGGCAAAATTATCGAATGCGGTCTCCGGAAGGGTTGATGCGCCATGCTGAACGACTCCGCCGATGTGGAATTGTTCCCTTGAAGCTGTTCCGAGTTTTTCGAGTGTGTCAAAGTCGAGAGCTACCTTTGCGATAGTGCCATCTGGCAGTGGAACGCCCCCGTGACTGGTGCCTGTTTGAATCGATATCTTGCTTATTCCCTCAGTTCCATTTTCGAGAGTGCTATTGAATCCCTCCATGAATGCCGTGAGCTCTTCGATCGTCGAATTTTTTCCTCCGACCTCGCCGATCTCGCCACCGATAGAGATGTTTACACCCTTTGGCTGATGTTGACGAATGTATTTCGAGAGCTCAGCCGCTGTTTCGTAGTTCGCGCGCTGCTGCTCCATGATGCTCGGCTTGTCGAGCTCAACGAGGGTTGAGGTGTCGATGTCTATATTATAGAAACCGGCTGCGATCGCCTTTTCGATCAGATGTTTAAGCGATTTGATCTCTTCAGTTTTGTCCTGCACGAAGTTCTTGGCATTCGCCTGAAAGTGATCGCCCTGAATGAATACAGGATATTCGTAATTTTCTTTGATAGCCGCTGCCAAAACACATGAGGTGAATTCCTCTGGAGGCTGGTTCGTATAGGTCATCTCCGATTTCGCTATTTCAAATATGCATGCACCGGAGTTTATCTTCTTAAGCGTTCTAAAGATCGTGCGTGCTGTGTCGTAAGTCAAAGTTCTCAAGTTGATAGCTGGCACCGTTTCATTCTGCCACGCGTTTGTGGACCTTGCCATATAGTAATCATGAATCGAAGCCGAAGGACAGCTCATCTGCTGAGATGCCTCCCAGATTATCCAGTAGCATATCGGTTTAAGCGTCTCCTCTGTATTGAAGACCGCGTTGTAGATGATATTGTCTATCTCTCTTCCCCTCAGTAGCTGTTTATCCTTAATGATCAGTTCGTCATCTTTAATCTCGAGTGTTTGAGCAAGCTCATTCATCATCTGTTCTTTGTTTTTCCACATTTCCATCGCATCCTCCTGATATATTTTGTAGGGGAGGGTTTCAAACCCTCCCGTTATTATGGTGGGCAGGTTTGAAACCTGCCCCTACATTAATTCAGTAATTTCGCCCCCTCACTTAAGATGGTTTAATGCAACTGTCAACCTTTGAACCGCTTCTTTAATATCCTCTTCCGACGAGGCGTAGGATATCCGTATATAGCCGGGCGCCCCAAAGGGCTCCCCGCTGACTAGTGCCACATGGGCTGTTGTCAGAATATGTTCAGTCAGATAGTTAGAGCTCTTTATCGATCTGGAGCCGGAAAGTTCAATTATTTCACGCATATCTGGAAGGAGGTAAAACGCCCCTTGAGGTTTATGCACCTTGACGTGCGGAATCGAAGAGACGAGATCGAAGATCAGGTTCCTCCTCTTTTCAAATTCGGAGCGCATCCTTTCGATATCGCCGTTGCCCTTTGTCAGCGCAGTCACGCAGGCCTCCTGTATAAAAGAGGGAAGTCCTGTGAGCTGTTGCGCCTGCAACGAGGTCATCTTCTGTATGAATTCCTTTGGAGCGGCCATGTAGCCGACCCTCCAGCCTGTCATCGCATACGACTTTGAAAAGCCGTTAGCGATGAGGCTCAAATTTTTGATATCCGGATTCACGTTGGCAATCGATATATGTTTTACCCCGTCGTATGTCAGCTTTTCGTAGATCTCATCTGAGATCACGAATATATTATTTTTGATACAGATCGAAGCAATTGCTTCCAGCAATTCGCGCGAGTAGATCATGCCGCTCGGATTCGATGGCGAGCAGATTATGATCGCCCTCGTCCTCTTAGTGACAGCCTTTTTTAGCTTTTCGATATCTATCAGAAGGTCATCTTCGAGTGGCAGGATCACAGGTTTTCCACCGGCGAGTTCGACCTGGGTTGGATAGGAGACCCAGTAAGGGGAGGGGATGATCACCTCATCGCCCGGATCGACCAATATCTGCAAAGCATTATAGATGCCAAGCTTCGCGCCGCACGTGATGCAAATTTCATCCAAAGCGAAACTTAAGTTATTGTCGTTTTTAAATTTTTCAGAGACGGCCATCTTCAAATCGGCGATGCCGCTCGGTGGCGTGTATTTCGTGTGTCCCAAGTTCAGAGCTTCTATCGCCTTTTGCTTTATGTAATCTGGCGTATCGAAATCGGGCTCGCCGGCGGAGAGGTTGATGATGTCGATCCCCTTCGCCTTCATCTCCTTGGCCCTGGTCGATGTGTTCACCGTGGCTGAGGGTTTCATCCATTCGGTTCTATTTGCAAGATGCATTCTTACCTCTTGATTGAAGCTTCTCCTTCAATCTGGTTTCGACTATCGGATGAATCATTCCCTTCGTCGAGCCGCCGCAGATGATAATCTCTTTGATGATGGACGAGCTTAAGTGAGCGTAGTGTCCCTCGGTCATCATGTAGAGGGTTTCAATCTCGGGGGCTAAAGTTTTGTTTGCGAGCGCCATCTGCGATTCATATTCGTAATCGCTCATGTTTCTGATGCCGCGCAGTATCGTGTTGCATCCGCTTTTACGGGCGTATTCTACCAGCAGGCCGTTGAATGAATCGATGACGACGTTGTCCGAATTTTTGAAAATTTCATTAAGAATTTCGACCCTCTCAGCGGCTTCAAAGATAGGATCCTTGGAGACAGCGGTCGCGACGGCGACGATCAGCCTGTCAAAAATTTTAAGTCCTCTTTCGATGATGTTGATGTGCCCCATCGTGGGGGGATCGAAGGTGCCGGCGCAGATTGCTGTTTTAGTTTTATCCATCGGTTTGTTCCTGTTGTGAAGGTTTTAAAAAGGAGATTCGCGTTTGACCATATTTGCGTGTTTCGGTCAAGGCGAAAGCCTTTACGGGCTCGACCATCTCTTTCGGACTGTGTTCTATAATGATGATCGCATCTTTCTGAAAGATGCTGGTCTCTGCCAGCTGCGATAATGTCGTATTTACCAGATTTTTTTCGTAAGGTGGGTCGATGAATATGAGGTCGAACTTTTCTTCTCTCCTCTGAAGCATCTTTATCGCCCTAGCCACGTGGGCGTCGATGACCCTCGATGAGTTTTCAAAACCTGTGCTCTGAATATTCTTTTTGAGTGAGGCAAGAGCGACACGATTGTTATCCACAAAGACGGCGCGCTTAGCACCCCTCGACAACGCCTCGATGCCGATCGCCCCTGTCCCTGCAAAGAGGTCGAGCACAGTGAGATCAGTTACGTCGAAGAGGATGTTGAAGATGGCACCCTTGACCTTGTCGAGCACAGGGCGCGTTGGAAAAATTCCCTTCGGCGCTACAAGCTTCCTACCTTTAGCTGTTCCGGCTATGACTCGCATTTAAATTACCGAAGCGTTCATAGCGGCAAATACGCCAAGAGCGCCTAAGAAGAAGATAGTGATGTATGTCAATATGATAAGGGCGTAAAATGATGTGCCGATTATTCCCAATACCATGGCAATCTTCGCAAGATTGAGATCACTATTCGACCCCTTCTTTTTGTTGATCTTCCTAATCTCGCCGTGGCTTATGATGATGGCCGGAATACCTGCGACAGGCCCAAAGCAAAAGAGTGAAAGCACCCCGAAGATCAGCGCGGCTATAACATTAGCGCTGGTGGCACTTTGAACGGGAAGCTTCTTAGTATTTTTTTTTGCACGAGTCCTGCGTTTTGGTTTGTCAGTATTCTCCTTCACCATCTTCCCCCCTTTTTTTGATGTCGGATATCAAATACTATAAGATAACTTTTTGCAAGTTTTGTATTCAATAAACCACACCCGGTGTGGGCTTTTGACTCACCGGGTGTGGATCCTTGTGGTTGGGGTCGATGAATTGCATTTCGCTTTTCCTAACAACCTAAACACCTACAGCCTATCAGCCTATTATATATTCCATTTGCCTTCACGCCGTTACGGGTATAAGAAACTGGAAAACACAATCATAAATCGAACAGATGAAGAGGGTAAAGATATGAAAAGAATAACACGAAAACAAAGTGATGAGTTGTGGGGAGAGGACGGTCCATATTCGCAAGCGCAGCTGATAGAGGAAGAACGAATATTGGACGACTCCATCTCAAGAGTCTTCGTCATTGTTTCCGTTAATATCAATCCCTTTACGTTCAAATATGTAAAGAAGCACAGAAAGAAATTTGCGAATAATCATATAATTCAGAGTTTGCTTGATGCTTCAAAATATCAGGGAACTAAAGATGGTTACTGTTGCTACGTTTTCCATGCGGAATATGTGAATGAACAGGTGATGCAAGAAGCCAGGCATTATCTTAAGATAGCAAGAGAAACTATCATTTTAATGCACAAATTTGTGATGAAATGGCTTGGTTTGGAAGTTGAAAAACAGGATGTAAACAATGTGCTGCAGTTCAAAGACCTGCATTGATGGGGGTTAAGGGAAAAAGGCGCATGTAGCATATTGCATGTAGCATGTAGTCCCACACCCGGTGTGGGCTTTTGACTCACCGGGTGTGGTGGTGGTGCCGGTAAATTGCATTTCGCTTTTCCTATCAGCCTATTATATATTCCATTTGCTTTCGCGGTCTTGCGGGTATAAGTATCTAAAAAATATAATCAAAAATTGACTTAGAAATTTGTGGATGTTAGAGCCTTTTCAGTTTTGGGGGGCTCTTCTTTCGCTATATCCTACATGTCACATATTCTGACTATTTTATCTGAGGACTTCACACCCCTTATTTCAACTTTTTTCGGTTTTTAAAAGATTTTACGCAACTTTCAATTTTAATGACGATAATGTATAAGAATATGAAAGAAATTTATGGTCAAAAAGGAGGCACATCAATGAAGAAAAATCTTAAGAAGGGTTTTATAAGCAAATTGTTACTGCCTTTTCTCTTATTATCGTCACTGTTTTTTCTGATTCAATGTGGTGGAGGTGGTGAAAATGATGGTAGTTCTTCCACTGAAGGGAATGTTTTTGATTTATCACAATACCCTGAAATTTCTACAAACAAAAACGACATTGGTTTGTTTGCTCTCACTGCATACTCATATTTAGAATATATGATGTCACTTGCTGGGAGAGACTTGAACAGAGCTATTACAACCGGAAATGAAAACAACCTTACAAATTCTTCAATGCTGTATAAAGCTGTAAAATCTTTTCAAGAGGACGCAAAAAATGCCACTGCTCTAGCGATGGCGCTTGGAGATGGAGAAGAAGAAGAAATTGAACTTGATGGCGATACGGAAACAAAAGAAACAGTTGCGCTGAATCGCGAGGCACTGGAAACATTCGAACGAGTTTTATATTGGGAGTTTAAAAAATTGATTGATGAACAAAATACTTCAAAATCATGGAATTCAAAAAGTTTATGGGATGATCTGATTGCAAGTGCAAATCCACAAAATATGAGAACAGCTAGTTTAATCACTGAAACTATTTCAAGAGCTTCGGATATAGCCTCAGGAGTGCTAGCTGTGATGTGTGCTGCTGTACCTCCAGCTGCTCCTGCTACATGTTCTGCTTTTGCAATATCGGTTAAATTCAGTTCTTCAGCTAAACTCGCATTGCTGATTATCAATATGTATCCAAGCCATCTTACTGGAATAGAAGTTAAAGGACAGAGAGGCTGCGAATATTACAATTATCCATGTTATGATCACTATATAACCTGTTCTGGAAATCCAGAAGCTGTGAAAAATGAATCTGTTATTGAAATAATGGGCGTTTACGCCAATGATGTCTCACAAGCAACAGATATGTTAATAAGTAAATATATCTCGAAATATATTGAAGAAGCCTTTCACAAGATTCCTGAAGGCGCTATGAAAGAATATTATGTCAAAAAAATCTCTGACAGCTTAATTGAACTGACAAAAAAACTGGGAATGTCGGAGGATTCTAAGATATCTTTATGGCAGGAGAAATATCTTATAAATCAAGAAAATGTTTCGTTTAAACTGTCACAAAAGAAAGTTGAAATTAAGGAACTCGAAGTAAATTACAAACCAATAGGAGCATATAGGATTACCACAGAAGACGATGGAACTGGGGCATTGATTGTCGAGTTAGAGGTATTACCTTATTATGCTGAAGAGTCGACTATAAAAGAGACTGTTCAAATAAAATCATATACGCCAATAGCTGCGAAATTAAGTTTTAACTTGGATAATGTGAGAATTGTGAGAATAGCAGGAGGTTCTACTTATTTTATGTTTAAATCAGATGATCCGTATTTAGCAAATATCACAGAATGTTCTTTTTCATATCAGGTTAAAACAAATAGTTACACCGATTCTGGGTCAAATAATCCGTGTTTTGCATTTTACACGCACGACCCGCAGGTAATTGGAAAGGGCTGGGGCAAAATTGAGTTGATGATTGCATGGCTAGGTTCAACAGGCTCAGGATCTGTCGATATGGATCTTAAGGATGTCTGTGGAAATTCGTTTCATGCATCTGAGTCGGCAAGTTGGTGAAAATATCTTGAGTTGACTAAATAAAAATTAAGTTATTTAGTTCAGATATAGGGGGACAAAATGAAAAGACCGATCTCTTTGACGATTATCGGATGGTATTTGATGTTGACAGGGGGTGGTGAGTTTTTTACTTCGTTTCTGGAACTAAACTCATCAATGACTCAAGACATAATGCGATTATTTGGGCAGATTTCATTTCCGCATCGCAATATGTTTATGTTAACAATTAGCGCGATTTCGCTTGTCATCGGAATTGGAATATTAAATCAGAAAAACTGGGCAAGATTTGCATATATTATTACTGAATTAACAAAAAATATAGTTTTTCTATTTTTATCACCACTAAAAATTGGAATTGTGCCTTCTGTCTTTCTGTTCCTAATTTTTGCGTTCCTTCTTTTTAGACCCAATGTTGGAAAATATTATAAACAAGCAGAGGTGATTCATGCTGAGTAACATCATTAGCTTTATATTTTACTGTGTCTCGTATTTGTTATTTCAACTTACAATTATTTATTCGTTCGCATTTATAAATGTTGTGGCGTGGATAAAATTTGGAACTCTTGGAGGGTTATATATCTTATCATCGTTTTTTCTTTTTATTGGTTTAGCAATTCAAAGGTTTCGTATGTGGAAACAGAAGATAGGAGTAGTATTTATTACAGTTTCTATATCAATGATCGTGATTATTTTACTTTCATTCTTGCTTAAATATTTTTCAAATATTGATCAAATTATGCCAGAATGGGGGAAAAATATTGTATCGCTTGATTATGTCACTGGAATAATTTTTGTTATTGTATTTAGTTTTATAGGTTCTTGTTGTCTTTATTTATCAGAAAGAAAATCGAAGTAAATTTATTTTACCTTAGTAATACTACAGTCGTAAGCCCGTAGATGTATAAAACCCGTTGTTCACGTGGCCGAAACGTGAATAGGCAAGTGAATGCGAACAACGGGCAAGCGAAGCTTGAATTGTATGATGCCATGGCCGTAAGGCCATGGTTATTCACTCTATCATCGGCATATCGACGATAATTGGTGGTGGAGTGGTCGAATGTTCGAAAAGCGAGTTTTGAATGATCATTTGAGTGTCTAAATAACTGATGCCTCCGACGTATGGCCGGCCGGCGAGAGCACAGTCAGTTGGATTGTATGAAAGCGGGATGTGTTTGATCCCCCATGTTTCGTCGGTGCAGATATCCGTGGGGAAAAGATATGTATATAAGTTTAGATCGAAAGACAATTTTGTTATTTTTTCCGCTGAGTGTAAATACACATACCAAGTTGATTCAACTGCTAGAAAATATTCTTCACCAGAAAACTTTTGCCAATTAAATGGCGAACTAAATTATGATACGGCTTCGGCAAGCAAAGCTGAATTTTGGTTAGATTTCAGTGTGCAGGGAGGCACAGGAAGTGCTTCAATATCTGGGAAGTTAGATGATTATTGTGGTAATGTGTTTACTGTCACTAAATCTGTAAATTTCTAAGAATAGCATGTAAAAAGGGGGAGGTTAGAGTGAAAGCTTACAAAGAATGGTATATTAAGATTTTTATGCTTTCAATATTTTCTGGATTATCTTTGTTGTATTCACAAGAAGCTTTGGCATATGATCATTCTGTAACAGCAACAACAATGTTCTTTTTCACGCTTATTATAGCTTTTATATTGTCATTAAAAATTAAATATCTGATTTTTTCAAACAAAATTTTAAAAAAGTTAATTCTGCAAATGCAATTTGTCGAAATGGGAATATTAATTCTTTTTGCAGTAATTCTTTTTGAATTTAGCAGGATGAAGTTTTTAATATTTGCATTTCCTGTATGTACCTTGCTACCTAATTTATACTTAATTCGTAAATCCAATAGTGTAACAAAACATTTTTCTGGGAATTTATGGAATATTGGTATTTCTATGTTGCTCTCATTAATCTTCCTTGTCTGTGTGTTCGCAATAACTATTTTATCAACAATATTGTATTCAATAATAATTGGAGAATTTAAGTTGCAAGTCATTCAATAGTGTTGTTCCCAAGCTTTTCACTCCACCATAGGCATATCGACGATAATAGGTGGGGGAGTATTGGGATGTTCGAGGAGCGAGTTTTGAATGATCTTTTGAGTGTCTAAGTAGCTGATTCCGCCGACATAAGGACGGCCGGGGAGGACGAAGTCTGTTGGGTTGTATGAAAGAGGAATGTGTTTGATTCCCCATGTTTCGTCGGTGCAGATATTCTTACCCGCGGTTTTTTTTTCCCATTTCGAACATCTGTAAGAATCAGCGACTATTATCCATTCATCTTTACACTGGAAGATGTAACGGTGTTTGGTGAGAAGAGGCTTGCAACTGGCATCAATTGCAATCGGAGTATAATCTATTGGAGGAGCAGCGTTTGAAAATGACAAGTTCTCGATCAACGCCAGATTTACACCCAGCTGAACTATTCCAACTGCTGTGCTGCTCATCCAGTAATCAGGCGGCATCAATATTAATTCGTTTCCTCCATTTAATTTTGGTTCAATAGGATTACCACATTTTTCAAGTCCAATTTTTTTGCAACGCTCGTAATCATCACCTTGACCAAGTTGTGCGCTTGCAACACCGCTTGTCCAAGCCTGTATTCTTCCAGCAGCCGGTAACGTATCCGGTGTTTTGACAAACAACGCTTCAACTTTATCGTCGATATCCGTTTCATAAGAATCCTGAGAACTTACATATGGCTGGTATGCCCAGCCCGGAGCTACTTTGAGCTGTTCGTCTGTAAGATATTTTACTTCTATGTCCCATTTACCATCGGGGTTATTTGGCCCACCCAGATCAACCCGCCAGTAGCCATCAGAGCAGAGGATTGAGATATCAGCCCAGTTGTTAGCAACTTTTGGTTTATTACTATTACCTATTAGATCAGCCACAGCAGGCCTCGAATATTTGCTCTTCCATGGGTCGATGTTGAGTTCATCTTTCCAGTCGTATTGAAGCTCTTTGTCCCAAGTTACTATACGATTCTCACTTCCATTGATATAATCGACATTCATATATTCGATATACCATTTGCCATGTTCTTTATCGTAGAGCATGAGATCGGAACGATGATCTGCGTCCATATCCTTTACATATGGCAATATCCATTTGCTGTTTATATCAGCGTAGTTGATTATCAAATCCCAAGAACCGTATTTCCTGCTGAACCTATACATATTGCAATAACCATCTGGTTCTCTAACTCCTTTAAGATCGGAGCACCATGTGGCATCTGTTCCCTTTGAACTGAGGTCGATCTTAAACTCCCCCCGTTTCCAACTGACTATATCCATCAGACCATCGCCATCAATATCCATATCGACACTCATCTGATCCCCCCTCGGCCAGAGAAGATCGTCTGAACATAACGGATCGCTTGAGCTTCCGTCGGGATCATGTTTTATGCAGACCAGACCTACTCCATTGACGCGCATCGATATAATTTCCTGTTTGGTCATACGATTGATGTTACTGAGTTGTTTGGGGTTTAGTTTCAACGCAGGATATTGAGCAGATATCGACTGCCAGTAGTTATCAACTGCCTTCAATAATCTGTCCATCTTTGGCTGGACGCCGATATTTTTTCCGGTTGTGTCCTTCTGGTTATCGCCGCTCGATCTCATGAGCTCCCTTATCTTCTTCGGCATGATGTATCTCATTCTTCCGTTTCCTGCTAATTGCATAAATCTGCTCTGAACTAGTGTAACAGCGCCACCGACTATCGCAGTTGCACCGGATGTCCCACCAAAATGGTTCGTGTAGAATTTGTGTTTGTCATTCACAGGGTCTTGTGACGGTGGGCCGCCAGCGCCCTTCCAGTAGAAGGGGGATGTTGTAGCATCGCCGTATGGATATGATGTCGTAACAATGCTGCTTCCCCACGAATATGCATCAAGCCTTGAGCTGTAGTTGCTAAAAGATGCCTTTTGCATATTAGCACCTTCGCTTGCACCTACAATAATAGCGCCGCTGTCCTGTGTCGTTGGATTGATCCACACGCTCCACTGGCCTGTGTATTGGTTTGCGTCACCGATATCAATATTGCTGTTGCCTGCACCTTCGACAACTGTGATACCCATCGCTGAAAGAGTTTGGAAATATTTCATCTTGTCGGGAACAACCTCTGAAGGTAACTGGCCAGCATTATAACATGGATCGCCAAACTTGCAGTTGATTTTTCCATCTTTCCCCACTACAGCGGATTCGATGAGATGAACTGAACCCGGAAATGTGTTCGAATCATGATCGTCACCTAATGGAAAAATATTTGCCTCTTTATAATACACCGGCGGATTCCCAGCTAATAACTTTGCATCCGGTGCAATTCCCTTTACACCAAAGTTTCCGGTTCCATTATTATGTGACGCGTTGACAATACCTGCAACAGCTGTCCCGTGGCCTATTACCAGATACATGCAGTCAATGCCGCAAGATATGTAATATGGCTGTTTGTCCATCGGGAGATGATCTGCAAGAGATGTTTTTTCTCCAACGAGAGAGCCCTTTGGATTGTTCTTCTCATCATATACTGTGTAATTTAACTGTAAATCCTCGTGGAAGAAATTATATGCTGCATCATCGTTGTATATATGCACACCTTTTCCAGTGACGCCCTGGTTCCAAGCTGAAAAAGCATCTATTCCGCCATTTGCTGTCAGATATCCCTGCTGTGGTGAAAGATCGGGGGTCGTTACAGCTGTGAGCACCTTCTGCAGATGGGGATAGATGTATTCGACACCGTAGAAATTTTTTAGTCTGTTGTATAAAACAATGGCCTCTTTGGGTTCTGCCTTGAAGTAATAGATCGAGTTGAGATCGGGAAGTTCTTCGGAGTTTAACTCTTCAAGGTCGCGCTTGAAGATATCATATTCATCCTGCCTCATAGTGAGATATCTTCTCACTTCTACCTGGTGCTCTTCGAGTATCCTATTTAAATTATCTGCCAGGCTTTGATAATAGAAATTCCGCACTTCGAATTGGGGTTGTGGTTTTGTTGTTGTAAATGCGCCTCCCCCTTGAGGGGGGAGGTTGGGTGGGGGTGAGGAATATAATCTCACCACCAAATCATCCCTGAAATGCACGACAATCTCACCAAGATATCGATCGGACATGATCATATCTTCTGGTGTGATTTCTTTTGTGATGGAATCGGTTGGATTTATTTCAGGGGCGTCGTTTCCTTTAGAACCACAAGAAACAAAAATAAATAACACTATAATGATTATAAAATGTAGGGGCAATCCCCCGTGCTTACCCGCAGGCAGACACAGAGGTTTGCCCCTACAAAGCTGGGGGAAGGGAATAAAAAAGCGGGCGGGTTTAAAACCCGCCCCTACATTGACGTTAAAATTTCTTATATTTTTAGAGGCATTTCCTCTCATAAAAGCCTCCGGATTGAAAAGAACCTAGCACCATGAGGTTTATTAGTCAATTTTGACGCTATCATTATATAAAGGGGTTTGTTTTTACCCGATGTAATCTTTATGTAAATTCTAACCTATTGATATATAAGTGAAAAAGTGATATGTTTCGATGAAGAAACTTGGCCTCGAA
>JBDRGF010000101.1:0-59024 GCA_043818055.1 Pseudomonadota bacterium
AAATCTGTTATAGAGATCTATCATCTCCTTCGTCATTCTCTCCCATGAGTACCTCTTGGCCATTACTATCCCTTCCGAAATCAGCTCGTTTCGCAACGAATCATCATACAAAATTTTCGACATCTTATGCGCGAGCTCTTCGGCATCTTCTGGATCGACCAATATTCTCTCGTCATCTATGAAATCAAGGGCATCAAAAGTTTTACCGGCTATTGCAGGAGTGCCGCAGGCAAAGGCCTCTAGAGATGCAAGGCCAAAGCCGTATCTCGATGGAAAGACCGAGATATCCGCCGACCTGTAAAACTGTGGCAGATCCTCCTCGCGAATCCTTCCTACAAATTCCACCCTCCCTGAAATATTCAGATCCTTCGTTAATTGAACAAGCATCTCCCTGTCCTTGCCGTTGCTACCTAAAATCAATCTCAATTTCGAATCCTTTTGTATCAGAATGTGTGCCGCCTTGATCAGAGTATCGACACCTTTAGCCAAAGATAGTTCTCCAACAAAGAAGATTATTTTTTCGTCTGTAGCTTTTTTCTTCTTATCTGGGAAATAGGTTTCATGATCGATTCCATAATTTATAATAGAAATCCTTTCAGGATTTACCCCACAGTTATTTATCAGAAAATCTTTGGAGGAATTAAAACCAACTACCAAGTGATCACTTTTCTGTGCAGCAATCTTAATACTGAAAGTTTTCACTTTATATTTAATACCCCAATCATTGTACTTACCTTGAAAGTGAAAAGGAAGAAGATCGTGAATTGTTGTGATGAGCGGCTTTTTATTCATCATCAGCGCCCACTTCGCACCCATCGGATGAGTCGCATGATATACACGACATCTCTTTGAAAGAAGCTTCAGCGGAAAGATCAGCTCTTTGACAACTCCCTCGACATGGTTTTTAATAAAACCCGAATCCAAAACGAGAGGATCAAAATTCAACTTTCGCAAATTCCTCAGAAGTTCGAAATTATAGCGATCCACCCCTCTGATAGGATATTTTTCCCAGTCATAGTAGAACGGATGGAATATTAGCGACAAATCGTTATTTTTCATCAACTACTGCTCCATATCATAATAATTTTCATCATTTCAATTTGGTTACAAAGGTAACATTCCATGTATCCCTCGTAATTTTCCCGTCTATATTCATAAAAGGACATATATGTTCCAACCTCAGTCCAGCCATAGAAAGGTAATTCTTCATCTCATTGATGAAATAATATCTCAGATGATGTTTTTCTTGAGTTTCATCAATTACACAATCTCTCTCAAAAATGAGGAATTTCATTTCTATCAAAGCTTTCTGCTCGATTTCGTCTATCTTTGTTTCTGACGTTCTGAGTATCTTTAAATCGTGGCTAGTCATCCATTTGAATTTAATTGGAGAATAATTCTTGGTAACAGCAGTGCCATTCCAGAAATCAAACACAAAAAGACCACCGGGATTCAAGTGCTGGCTCACACGTAAAAAGGTTTCCTTTATATCGTCATATAAAATTAAATAATTGATGCTAGAGAAAAGACATAGTATTGAATCAAATTTTTTACCAACATCCAAACACTGCATAAACCCAGTCCCAAATGTAATGTTGGAATCTTTTTCTTTCGCTTTCGCCTGCGCAATATTTATCATTGCCGGAGAAACATCAAGCCCATGCACAGAAAGTCCTTTGTCTTCGAGACAGAATAGGTGATTACCGGTTCCACAGGCAACATCCAGAACTGTTTTTCCAGACGGACAAAATCTGTTCATTATTCTCAAAATAAAATCAGCCTCAGCCGGATAGTTCTTATCTTGGTAGATAATATCATAGTATCTCGCGTATTTGTTGTCGAATATCTCAGACATTGTTACTTGTTACCTCCAGTAATAGTTATCCACTTGATCAAAAAACTATATGGATTTCAAAACAGATATAAGACCAGTACACACTCGATCGGCCTCATCTTCGGACAACGTAGGCGAACTCGGTAAATAAAATGTCGAATAAGCAACCTCATTGGCTCTGGGACAATCGCCTGGCTTTGTCCAACCTCTGTTTATGAATATCTCCTGTAAATTATATGGTATAAAACCCTCCCTTGTTTCAATACCCATCTCTAGGAGTTTCTTCATCAACAAATCACGCTTATTCGATTTTTGTCCCAAGATTCTTATATGGTACATCCAATACACGTTGCGAGCATACGCCTTTTCTGAGGGTAATATCAGATCGGCAATATCCTTAAGTCTTTCATAATAATTCGCTGCCAGCCTGCGCTTGCATAAAATAATATCCTCAATCTTTCCCAATTGAGCACAGCCTATTGCTGCCTGCAAATTAGGCATTCGATAATTATAACCCACATCCTTATGCATAAACTTGTTCTTATCACCGAAGGCCAACCCCTTTAAACTTCTCACCCTCTCTGCAAGCTTGGGATCATTTGTGGTTACCATACCACCCTCACCTGTCGTGATAATTTTATTCGCATAAAAACTAAAACAACCGAAATGGCCAAAACTCCCAACCTTTTTTCCAACATATGTCGCCCCATGTGACTGGGCACAATCTTCGATCAGATAAAGATTATGTTTCTTTGCAATATCAATGATTGGATTCATATCAACAGGATGGCCGAACAGATGAACAACTATAATCGCTTTCGTTTTGGCAGTTATTTTTTCTTCAATCAGCGATGGGTTGATATTATATGTTGAGAGATCGATATCTACGGGTATTGGTTTCACACCCTGATATACAGCTGCAAAGAAGGTTGCCATATTTGTAAGCGTTGAAATAAGGATCTCATCCCCCTGAGAAATCGGGAGCGCCGATACAGCAAGATGAAGCGCTGTTGTCCCACTATTTGTTGCAACACCATGGGAACAATCTGAGTATCTGGCAAAATCATTTTCGAACTTAGCAATATGTTCACCAAAATATCCGGAGATTGCCTTTTTAGACAATGCCTCTGTGATTAATCGATTCTCGTTCTCATCAATAAATGGTTCAGATACAGGTATTTTTGTGTTCATAACAATTCTTTCTTATTGTGATCTGGGCTAAAGCAGTGGAGTTTTCAACCGGTAAGTATCTGACTCATATTCTTTTCCAGCTCTTGGCCCCTTCGTAAAAACCATAACCTTCGAATCCTCAAGAGCCAAAAGAGCATGGCTCTCGTTAGGAACACTACAGGTCAATTCACCAACTTCCATTATATGCTCTTCAACCGCCCCGCCATGCAATTGTGTTACAAACTTTATCCTTCCAGATACCAAATAATTCCACTGCGTAGTTTTTTTATGATAATGATTAGCTCTTACAGCGTTCTTTTTAAATGTAATAAGGGTAACTGCATTTATGATCTCATTCTCAATAAGATCCACTATCTCACCCCTTTCATCCTTGTTTGCTATTTCCAATTTTATTTTTCCCATCGTCTTCTCCATTGATGATCTATTCCACTATCTTAGGCATTGGAATAGGAATGATGAATTTACCACCTTTTCTTCTATAATTGTCAAGGTTCCTTATAATCTCATCCGCAAAATTCCATGCCAGCAACAAAGCATAATCAGCGCCGGCGCTCACCAACTCTGAATCAGGTACAACCGGAATATGTTTGCCGGGTGTATATCTTCCTATCTTAAGTGTTGATTTCTCAGTAACGAAATCAATAAGGTTCCCGTCAATATTACAATAATTTAAAAGAGTCATTCCTTTAGCAGGAGCACTAACGGCAACAATTTTTTTACCAGACTTATTCAATGAAAATAACATCTCAAAAAGAGTTGATCTGTTGAAACTGACCCTAGCTGCAAAATCCAAAAGAGTCTCTTTCGAATAAAGAGAAATTCTCTCTTCCTCCTTCAAGAGATCCTGAACCTTCACACTTACATGTCGCATTGACCGGTTGTTGACAAATACGCGGATCGAGCCTCCATGAATGTGACTTTCTATAATATCGAATATTTCCATATCAAACCTGTCAAAAAATTTAATAAGAGGCTTTACTGATATGTAGGAGAGATGCTCGTGATAGATGGTATCATATTCATTATTACATATCAGATTCACCAAATATGGCACCTCGAACACAAACATTCCATCTTTCCGCAATAGGATATTTACCCCTTTCATAAGATCGTCCAGATCATCGATATGCGCGAACACATTTGTACCTGTAATGACCTTAGCCTGCCCCTTTTCCTTCACTATTCTTTCCGCAGCCTGCACTCCAAAAAAATCACAGACAGTATCAATCCCATTCTTATTTGCTATTTTTACTATGTTTTCTGCGGGATCCACACCTAAAACTCGCGCGCCACAATTTTTAAAAGATAATAATAGAACTCCAACATTACTGCCTATATCCACCACCAAATCATCCTCGCATAGTTTGATTTTCTTGGACACGTCTGCTGCAAATTTTCCCCAATGTTTCCGTCCAGTTGATGTCATTGAAGACTCATAGGGATAATCATTCCTATACAAAACATCTTTGGGAACAACGTATCCTAGCTGCGCCAAGCCACAGGTCTCACACATAAAAACCTGTAGTGGATAGTACGTTTCTTCCTTTTGAAGTTCATCTTTGCTCAGAAATGAGTCTGCTGGAGGTGTGAAACCAAGGTCTAAAAACAGTGTCAGTTTGTCGCTCTTGCACATTCTACATTTATTCATTGTCCTCCCTCTCGTCAATCGAATGCACTATCTCAGATGGATCAGTTGGAGTAAACTAAAACTATTTGTAAAATTCCTATGTTGCTGAGTCCTAATACTTTCATCTTCATCTGAATTAGAACCCTTTATAACCTACGATGAACATGAAGATAATACAAAAAATATCGCGATTCCAATGCATTCAGACAACCTTTACCATTAGAGACACATCATCATTATTGTAAACTCCTTCAATCCCATATCATTTACAGCGTTATCTCCTGTAAATCTGCATGCAACCGTAGCACTTTCATTGTCGGTGTTATCATAGGTAAATGCATATCCGTCTCCATTAGGATTACCGTTTTTTCCATACTTATCAGTACCTCCGTGTTTACTCATACAGGAACCAGTAACTGCTACTATTGAAGTTGTACTACAGGGTGATAGCATTTTAACATAAAAGTGATTTGCATAGTCGGGCTCCCCATAGAATGTTACACTTTGAACATTATAACTACGCTTTAAGATAGCTCTATCTATTATATCATCACCATTGTCGTCAACTGTTTGAATGATCCCCCACGCCTTTGCAAGACCAGGAAGGCTTGCACTACCATCTGTGCCAGTGTGTTTATGAGCAGACACATCAACACCATCGACTTTATCGACATTTGTTATGCTCTTGCCCCCCATGTTGAGATCGCCTATCATTGGTGTCTGGCCGGAAACGAGGTTGTTCACTATGTTTGTGATTGTCGTATCGCCTGTAGCTCTCACTGTCGCTTCGTTGTTGATGTTCGTCTGCAGTACAGCCCTTTCCTGTGTTGCTGTATCAATCTCAAGTTTTCTCAAGGCGAGTGACAGGTCTAGCATATCGAGGCTTCCCTGCAGCGTGTTCCTTCCACCGCCATATGTCGCCAGCGGCCTGACTCCGATCATCTGCGCCTGCACCGGATCGCGGTAAAAAGTTACCATATCACTCTGAAATACAAGTTCCGACTTACCCTTCCCACCTGTGATCTCATCGATCAGCTCATCTTTTGCGCTGCTTGAAAGATGGTCGTATGTGATCGCACCCTTTGCTATCGAACTCGCCGTCACCCCGCCATCCATCACGCCGATCGCGTATTGAGAATAGAATGAAAAGGGAGCTGCTCCAAAGGGGTCAGGTCCATAGGCCGGATATCCCACGAATTCCACTTCTAATCTTGGATCGAGTGATGGTTTTAAAACATCGGCGGGTATCCCGTTCATCTTTGCGCCTGTATCCAACGCCTCTCCTGCGCCGATCGATGCAACGGTTTTTCCATTCAAAATATTCACCGTCTGCTTCTCAGAATAAAGAAGCATACTGTTGATATCATATATTCTGAAGATCACATCGATAGGGCCGTCATCAAGAAGATTGCCACCCCCATCAGTCACGTATGCGTTGAAGTAGATGTATGGCGGTATTATCTCTGCCGCTAAACCCACTTTTGTGATGAGCAACATAGCTGCTGCCACCAATGTTAACATTAACTTCCTCTTCATAAATTCCTCCTTTTCTCATCTATTTGATAATGTCTCCACTCTGCCTGAAATCGAACCACCAAAACTTATCTGGGCCGGTTTTCTGTCACCCTCTTCTACAAACCTCACCTTTGTCTCTGATGTGTATCCAGTCACCGTGCTCTCCAGTTTAAACGTATGCCATGTGTTCGTGAGCCTCCCCGGCGAATATAAAAGTTCACCCTTATCCGCGCTCAGCGAAAAAAGAGCGGCGTTGTTCACGGGATTTGTGAGGTCTGTCTCTACGCCATCGACTACATCCTTTACTATTACCTCGTCCGATGGCTCGGAGACTATTTTTAGATTTATTCTGCCATTCTCGATGATCGAATTTGATATCATATTTGCAACTATAGGAACCCGTTTCATCGTCACCGATGCCTCGTTCATAGCACCGCCGTGGATCGTAACAAGGCTCTCTCCCTGCTTGACCGTCCTACCTGAGTTGTCGATTGCAAATATCTGCACACGACGATCATCGCCGCTCGGTATCGCACGGATTATTCCCTCCGCTGTTCCGTATGGAAAGACCGCTTCAATAGGCGTTTCGATCCCTTCCCCTGTGACGACAATCTTGAACTCCTTTATATCTGTCGTCGGCTGCGCCTTCGTGCTTGTGACAATTAACGAGAGACCTCCGTTGCCGTCACCGCCTCCTCCAGCACAGGAGGAAAACAATAGAAGTAAGAGGATTGGGATAATTTTAGTAGTTTTTTTCATAATCAAACTCCTTAAATGCAAAAAGCGCATGTGGTATGTTGCATATAGTATGTGGTAAAAACCTCACCCTCATCCGGCCTAAAGGCCACCTTCCCCCTGAGGGGGAAGGGCCTGGATGTTGAGTCTTTACCCACATGCCACTTGCCACACACCACATACGCCTTTTTAGTCTTTTTAACTTCATATTGTGAAGATAGTCTTAGCAAAATTCATGCCACCTTGGCTAAGCTTCCCCTCACCCTGCGAAAGCTTGTAAATCAATAACTTGGCTTGTGTCAAGTTTTAACTCAATTTTCAAAGAGTCCAGAAATCGATCACTTGAGTCCAAAAATCGAACGCTAACATATCTTTCATATTGCTCATATGCTGGAATTTGATAAGCAGGGTATCATGTCATGGAAAATAAAGAAGAGTCTGCAGAAGGTCTTAGAACGTGAAAATGGTGCGGTGACTAAGGATTGGGGTGGAAAAATCACTATAGCGCTTGTCTACCCTAATTCGTACAGAGTCGGGATGGGAAATCTCGCGATTCATTCATTGTATAATACGATTAACTCGAAGGAGGAGTTTCTGTGTGAGAGATTCTTTCTGCCCGAGAAGCAAACGCTTAGTGAATATAAAAAGACAAATACGCCACTTTTGAGTCTAGAAAATCAGAGAGCCCTTTATGAGTTCGATGTGATCGCATTCTCGGCCTCATTTGAAAATGACTACACGAATATATTGCCGATATTACAACTTGGAAAAATTGAACCGCTGCGCTCTCAGCGCGATGAGAACACCCCGCTCCTCATTGTCGGCGGCGATGCACCTACCATCAATCCGAAGACAGTGAGCGACATCTTCGACGCGATATTTGTCGGTGAGGCGGAAAGTGGGCTCGAAACATTGCTCGAAACATTCATAGATGGAAAAGATAAAAGGGAGAGAATCGATTTACTTGAACGATTGGAATTCATTTATACATCTGAGAAAGATGTCGCATCTATCAAGCGGTCTGTTACAAAAGATCTAAACGATCATCTCACCCAGACTTCGATATATTCCGCAAATGCGCACTTTGGGGATATGCACCTGATCGAGACGATGCGCGGCTGTCCCAGACAATGCAAATTCTGCTGCACCCCAACAATCTTCCAGCCAGTGAGATACAGATCCTTCGAGGCTGTAAAGAGGATGATAGATATCGGTGCCAAAGAGCGAAAGAAATTTGGACTCATCGGCGCGGATCTGGGGGGACATCCTGCCTTCGATGAGATTGTCGATTACATACATTCAAAGGGGTTTAGTTTCTCCCCATCATCGCTTCGGGTAGATGCGATCGATGAGAGAATGGCAGAGCACCTCAAACGCAGCAGAATATCTTCGGTCAGCCTCGGGATAGAGGCAGGAAACGAAGCTCAGAGAAAAAGAATAGGCAAACCGATCGCGGAGGAGCGGATCATCAAAGCGGTAGAACATTTAAAGACTGCAGGAATCAATCATCTGAGATTATACTTCATGATCGGACTCCCAGATGAAACAAGGGAGAATATCTCATCCATAGCCAGTCTCACTTTGGCGATAGCCAAGACCTTCGACAGAAACATCGACCTCACCATCACAACCTTCGTCCCAAAGCCGACAACACCCTGGGCGGATATGCCATTTGTGGATTTGGACTATTACAAAGAGGCAAAAAAGGCCATCACAGAGATGTTAAAAAAATCAAAAACAATAAATACTCGTTTCGAACCATACCAAAATGCCAAGCTTGAATATACCCTCTCTCACGGCACTCATGAGACAATTAAGCTGCTCCAGGAAATCGATAAAATCTAATCTTACCAATTATACTCGAGCTACTCTCCAAGCAACTTGACCATAGCATCGATTGAGAAATAATTTATATCATCAGGACGTTCCAAAAATGGTGAGACATCTCGTACAATGTTATTCCAATCGCTATCTTTTACTGTTTTAACTAGAATCTTTTTCCAATTCTTTGAATCGACTTTAAAAGCCTTCTCGCCTTGAGTCTGCTTTAAAGCGGCGCTTAGTTGATTGAAATTCGGCTCCAAACCTTTTTGATTCGTCAGATACCAGGCCAGATCGTAGTAATCTCTCCCCTTAGTGTATGGACGAGTAAGAAGTGCGTGAATCTTTCCTGCAAAGAGAGAGGGCAAATCATAGTGCCAAAAGTTGAGAGGGAAATAGCGATTAATTAACGTATTCGTCAACTTAGCACCTGGAGGGGGTTTCGTATCGATCTCGAGTTTTATTGAAAGATTCTGATTTTCCCGATGTGATAATTTGGCAAGGTGTAAAAGTTTAGGAAACTTTAGAAATGCACTATGAACTGTCCTCTGTTCATTGAATTTAACATCGACATCATATGCAGCATCGTTTAAAGGTTTTTTGATCTTTTCCAATAGATCTCGAAAATCATATCCCTCTTTATTCTCCAAAGAAAAATCGAGATCCTCCGAAAACCGCGGCAAATCAAACAAAAACCTTAGTGCCGTACCTCCGACAAAGGCGAGCTTCTGAAAATAACCGATTTCCTGAAACGTCCTGAGAATATATGATTGAAGATACTCACGCATCATATTCATCCGTTTTCCAGGGTTCTCCTCACGACCGGCAAGTTCTAAGAGATAGTCCTTCATAATTTTTGATACTCCTCCCTCTCCTCTTCAATTAATTTGATAATTTTTTTTGCACCGATCTCAATCTTCTTACTCTTAAATCTTCCTGAGAATTCCAGAAAACGCTCCTCATCAAGAATCTCAAGATTCTGAAGCCTGAGCTCCCTGAGATAAGGATCTGTGATTTGAGTTCTTGAAAAATAGAGAAGATCGAGCAGCGCCTTTTCAGGTGTTGCGATAAAATAGGTTTGCCCCTTCTCCTCCTCAGATTGAAAACCCCAAAAGAGCTCTTTCTTGATGTGACGATACTCCGCTGTGAATAGTTTGTTCTTGTTCATGGAAGGGCGACGTGTTGTGATAAGTGTAAAGATGTAAACCGCCTCAGGAATCACGTCATAGAAACTCAGTGCATATTCCAAACTTAAATATGAGGGGGGGTAGATAAAGGTTGCTAAAAACTTGTTAGATACGACAGTGGCGGCATACTCCGGAGAGAGTGCGAAATATCCCCGTTTTAACTGAACCAGCTTTCCACTCGCCACCCATCTGCCCAATTGCACCCTCAGCTTTTCAGGAGTTTCATCTCCTTTGAGGAGCATATGAGTCTGGATAACTGGTTGATTTATTATAATTTTTAGCAATTCATCCCATTTCATTGCTATAAATTAACAATATTGTTAATTTAATGCAACTAAATTAAGGGGTTCTTACAATTTTTTTTAAAAAACACTAACGGAGCAGGGCTTGACCTTCATATGTCATGAGTGTTAGTACCTCATCAATCAAATTTTCCACGCTGAGGAAGGGCACAAGTGCTCGTAGCAATTTAATATTATCATATTACAATCTGTGGAAATTAAATTGACGAAGCACTAGAACCCTTCTTCACCTAAAAAACGGGAGTCTTATGAAGAGAAGCATTAGAATAATCAGCATGATCATGATCTTTATGTTGGCCGCAACCCTTACTGTTGCAAAATCAAGGTCTAAAAAAACCAGGGCAACTCAGGAGGCTGAGATAATCCAAACCAAGCCTCTTAACATCAACGACAGATATGTCATTCACTTTGTGATCGATGGGGTGAATAGGGATTTTTTCTATAAGGCTGTGGCTGACGGAAAGCTCCCCAACGTCAAGAGACTCTTCTTCGATCAGGGTGCCTACTTCACACACGCAGTGACGAATTTCCCGAGCACTTCGACCGCTGTTTATCAGAGTTTCACTTCAGGGCTCTTCCCGGGTAACGCGGGGATTCCATCGCTTGAAAGGGTCGATCGTAATTCGAGACAGCTCCATGGATATCTCTCCGCATCTTACTGGCAGATCAATTATGATTTTATCAACTACCGCTCGCTTGAAAATGCAAATCTCGGGGATCTTACCTCACCCACATCGATCTTCCAGCTTCTCCACGGTCATCCGACAGCTGCGATCTATTCCAATTTCACAAAGGATGCTTCATTCACATCCCCTAAAGTCTTTTTCAAGGCTGGTTGGGAGACCTTTGTAAAAAACGATCTCAACAAGGCCGACATCCTCGCCTTCAAAGAGGTTGAAAAAAGATTTTCGCTCGACCCAAATAAGATTCCGCGTTATTCCCTTGTCGGGCTACTTTCCGCCGATCTGACGGGACACAAATATGGCCCGAATGACCAAAAGGTTTTGGATATACTCGTGCAATTCGATCTCTTTTTGAAAAAGTTTGAATCGCAATTGAAGGACAAAGGGATATGGAATAAAACTTATATTGTCGTCTCATCCGATCACGGCATGCATTCAACCCAAAAGCTTGTGGAGCTGGAAAAGGAGCTCAAAGAGGTCGGCCTCAACGTCAAAACAAAGGGACTTCTTAACGATGACCACCTGATCTTCGCATCGAACAGGGGCATCTCCTCCTCGCAGATTTATGTATTGAACGGCGATTATGAGGAAAATGAGGGTTATAATCCTTTCTCAAAACCAGCTCCTCCCTATAAAGATGCTGCGATACCCAAAGCCGTGGAATCGCTCTTAAAACTTGAGAGCACCGATCTTGTGGTGGTGAAAAAGGGGAAGTTTGGGAGTATCGTTTACGACACAAATGGAAGGACTGCTGACATAGATTGCTATAACATAAATGCTTCAGACTGGTGCAGTTATAGGTACGATACAACAAGAGGAGACCCGCTTGGTTATTCTAAAAATCCCAAGATAAAACCTCTGCTTGATGGATTTCCCCACACACCTGAAGAGTGGCTTAACAGCACGTGCGAGGAAAAATATCCGGATGGGGTCATCCAGCTCTCCCAGATCTTTCGCGATGGAAGAGCCGGCGAGATATTCCTGATAACAAAACCTGAATGGCTCTTTAGATCTGTCAAAAAGGGAACTCATGGAGGCCTTCACAAGGATGATATGATGATCCCCTTCATGATGAGAGGTCCAGAGATTCAAAAGGGTAAATATCATACGATGCGAGCTCCAGACATATATCCGCTGCTTTTGACATGGCTTGGGGTCAGCGCTGACGGTGCAAACTCTGATGGCGTAAATCCCTTCGTAGCTTATAAAAACACGAACGAAGAAAATTGGGAGAAGGTTGCAAAGCTTGAACAAATCTTTACCAACCAACCGCCGCTTCGAAAATTAATCGGCCTGAATGACGTTCTGAAAAAGGAGATTTACCCACAGGTGAAAGCTTCAGAATTTAATAATATTTTAATCCTCGTCAGAACTGAGGCCGAGCGGAGAAATCGATTAGTGGAAAAGTTAAATGACAATCTCAAGGAGATGGATACGAAAAAGAAAGATCCGCTCTATTCTGAGGATTATAAAAATATAACGAAAGAGACCCTCTCTTATTATAAGAAATCGATCCATACCCTGGACGATATCTCAAAGGTGCTCGAATACTGCAAAAATCCCGAAGGCACAAACTGTCGAGGATTGTAGTGCTAAGATTTCTTTTCAACAGAGATTCAAAATTCATCACGATCATTGAGATCGCTGCGATCGTCGGCGGCTGTTATTTGGTCTTAAACCATCTGATTGTGAAAAACACCGACGCATGGTTATTCGCAATAACATGGTCATCCTACGCCTTTTTAAAATTTTGCACACTTAAACGGTGGCACAATAAATCGAGGCGCGAAAGTGGGATCGGACTCCATTTCAAAAAGGCAATAGTCGCTACGAACTATATATTAGCGATTTCAAACTGGCTCTATGTTGCATTTCAACAATCTTCGATATTCTGGGTCTCTATAATTCTTCTGGCCGTTATCATCCACGTAAATTTAATATTGATATACATCAACTCAAGGTACCACAGCCACAACCCTGCTAACTTTTTAAGCGCTAAAAATCAGTAATTTACTGACGCAGCGCATCCTGTTCTTAGCTGGACATCATAACATTACTCTGCTACTGATTTAGCATATGCCAACGATAGATGAAATAATAGATAAGCTCAGTATAATAGATATCGTTTTGATATTTGCAACACTGCTCACAATCGTCGGAATTCGTCAGGCTGATCACCTAAAGCGTTTTTACCGGAGGCTATGTGGTAAAAAAGAGCACCAAAAGTTCTGATGACAAAAAACAAAGAGTGAAAATACACATGATGTCGGCCACCCACGAGATCCTCGAAGCTGCCAGTGGCGTATTTTCAATCTTTAAAAACAAGAGCGCCGATAACGATAAGAAATACACGAACATGGCCAACCTCTTTGAAAAGGGTATCTTCATAACCGAAGAGCTGCAGAGGGGACTTTTGAGTTTTATAGACAAGCTTGAAGAGGAATTGAACAAAGACAACAATATCCCGATGGGAGAGAAAAATGACAAGAGATGAAAATATAAAGGTCATTAAAAGATATCAGAACCGCAAATTATACGACACGGTCGATTCCTGCTACATCACGCTTGAGGAGATCGGGGATATGGTAAGGGCTGGAGATGAGCTAAAAATAATAGACAACTCCTCACAGGAGGACATCACAGCTATAACACTTGCCCAGATCATTCTCGAAGAACAGAGAAAAAAGAGAAACCCACTTCCACTCGACACATTCCGGGAATTGATAATCAGCGGAGGAGAGGCCATCAAACATCTCATGTCGAGAGGTGTACAGGAGATAGGTCACGTCAAGGAATTCGTGGATGACAAGGTCAAACCAGCCGTTCAGTCGTTTCAAAGGCTTCCCAACTTCGAAAATCAGATCAAAGATCTTCAAAGTCGGCTCAGTTCCATGGAAAAAGAGCTCTACAACCTAAAACAAAAATCCCCTCGAAAAAAGAAGTGATTTTTTGTCATTAAACCCTTATAAGTGGACTAAATTTAAGCTTGTATAGTTTGATTTGACGTTATAATGATTCGTAATTACTTCTTTGCTTAAATTTGAAATGGTTTGAAATATCGAAAACTTATTTAGGGGATAAAACAAATCGATATGACCTATTTTGATTTTAAAAAGTCTTTTGGGATTCAATACAAGCATATCCTGCCTATTCTCATTTTAATTTTTCTTACATCGTGTGGCAACTGCTCGAATCAAAAGGATGGTTTTCTCGACGAAATGCTGCAGGGAAAGTCCAAGACAAAACAAGCTATAGTCGAAAACGTCGTTGTTGAGGAAAAAAGTCATAAGATCACGCTGCCTGTCACTCTGAAAGCAAGTGAAGAGGTCGATATAAAAATGCAGCAGGAGGGAACGATCGATAGGATGCTCGTCAACAAAGGTGAGAGCATCGAGGTGGGACAGCCACTCTTCAGACTGGCTGAGGACGAAATCAGGATAAAGCTCGCCCAGCTGAGGTCTGAACAAAAAGATGCCCAGGAGACGCTTGAGAAAAATTCATATTATCAGAAGAATAAAGATCGTCTCTTCGAAGAGGGCAGGATCGATCGCGCGACATACGACAACCTTGATTCCGAAGTAACTTCGAACGAAACAAAAGTGGAAAAGATGGGACAGAGCATTACAGAGCTTGAAGATGTGCTCACAAATTCCGCAGTGATCAGCGAAGTTAACGGGATCGTCACAAAGATCGAGGCCAACACCGGGCTTGTGATATCAAAAGGCCAGATCGTGTTGAAGGTCTCCAAGATCGATCCGATAATCGCATCCTTCAATGTTCATGCTGATGAAGGATCCTTTTTGAAACAGGGAATGGAAATAGGCATTATGGTAACTGCCTATACGGGAAGGCCATTTCCTGCAAAAATAACAAAAATAGATGATAAGCCTGATTCCCTTGAGGTGATCGCTTCGCTTGAAAATCCTAACAACCTGCTGGAACCCGGAATGACGGGATCGGCGGAATTCACAACCGGAAAAAAGGAACGCCTCTTCATCATACCGCAGAGCGCTGTGTTCAAAGAAAAAAGAAACCATTATGTATTCAAAGTGGTCGATGGAATAGCCAGAAAGGTCCCCGTCATCAGAGGAAACAACAGAGAGAATTCGGTTGAAATTGTAGGAGGATTGAACGATGAGGACATAGTAGTTGTAAGTGGACAGGAAGAACTTAAAGATGGCGATGCCGTCGACATCTGGGGAAAATGAGACTTAAAAAATACATATTTTTCATCCTCGTTGTTTTTTCATTCTTGCCCCCTCTAAACTCTTACGGGGCTCATACCTGGACTAACATACAGGATGGTCTCGATTACCTGGTGACCAGTAAGAAAAACCAATATGATAATTATTCAACTATCCATGTTTTAAAAATAGATTTAACAAAGTTTTCACTAAAAGTTTTACGCGCCAAAGATGAGAAGATTGGCAACACAGTTGAAATACTGGCCAAACAGGCAAAAGCCATAGCCGCTATCAATGGTGGTTTTTTTAGCGAAGATCACCGCTCGATCGGACTTCTTATACAGGATGGAAAAACCTTAAACTCCCTTCATAAGACGAGCTGGTGGAGCATATTCTCTATCAAAAATAATCAACCTTCAATAGTAACGCCTGGAAATTTCAGCCCTGATAAAAAAATCGAAATGGCAATCCAGGTGGGACCGAGACTCTTAATAGATGGAAAAATCCCAAATCTAAAAATGAGCATGGCTGCCCGTTCAGCTATCGGCATCACGGCTGATGGTAAAGTGATAATCGTTGGAACGAATGGGGCAGGAATATCCTTACAAAAGCTTGCTACCTTTTTAAAGACTATCTGCGTGAGCGCGATGGCGCTCGATGGGGGCACATCTTCCCAGATGTGGGTAGAATCGAAAAAATTCAAATTATCGACCGGCACCCCATCTCTGATCACAAATGCGATTGGGGTGTTTGGGAAATAAGTGTAGGAGTGTTTAAGTGTAGAAGTGTAGTGTTACGTTATACCATAACTCAAACACTTACGCACTCAAACACTTAAACACTTTCTTAGCTGTTCATACTCTTAAGGAAGTCCTTATTCGTCTTGCATAGTCTCACTTTGTCTAGCAGGAATTCCATCGCATCGATCTGATTCAGAGGTTGGAGCATCTTTCTCAAAATCCAGACTTTGCTCACCTCTTCTTCGTCGAGCAACAGCTCTTCCTTTCGTGTTCCAGACTTATTGATATCCATACACGGGAAGATGCGTTTCTCCATCAGCTTTCTGTCGAGATGAATTTCCATATTGCCAGTTCCTTTGAACTCTTCGAAGATGACTTCATCCATGCGACTTCCGGTATCGATAAGGGCTGTTCCGATAATTGTTAGACTCCCACCCTCTTCGATGTTTCTTGCAGCGCCGAAAAATCTTTTGGGTTTATGAAGTGCATTTGAATCAACACCTCCCGACAGGATCTTGCCGGAGGGAGGAACGACAGAATTGTAGGCACGTGCCAGGCGCGTGATCGAATCGAGGAGAATGACCACATCCCTTCCATGTTCGACCAGCCTTTTGGCCTTTTCAATCACCATCTCAGCGACCTGAACGTGGCGCGTGGCCGGCTCATCAAAGGTGGAAGAGATGACCTCCGCTTCGACAGAACGTTCCATGTCTGTGACTTCCTCAGGACGTTCATCTATCAGAAGGACGATCTTCACAAGATCCTTGTGATTGGCAGTCAACGCGTTGGCGATGTTCTGCAGCAGCACCGTCTTACCAGCCCTTGGAGGAGAGACTATCAAAGCCCTCTGCCCCAGACCGATCGGTGTGAATAGATTCATGATTCTCGTTGAATAATTTTCTTTATTAAATTCGAGGTTGAGCCTCTGATTGGGATAGAGAGGGGTCAAATTATCAAAAAGGGTCTTTTCCCTGGCCTTCTCCGGCGCCTCAAAGTTTATGGTCTCAACTTTGAGCATCGCAAAATATCTCTCAGATTCTCTGGGCGGCCGAATCTGACCGGCGATGATATCCCCGGTTCTCAACGCAAATCTTCTTATCTGCGAAGGGGATACATATATATCATCAGGACCGGGAAGATAGTTATAATCAGGAGAACGCAAAAAACCGAAACCGTCCGGAAGCGTTTCAAGAACTCCCTCTCCAAATATCGCACCATTCTTGTCAGAATGCGCCTGCAACAGAGCAAATATCAACTCCTGTTTTCGCAGGTTTGCTGCGTTCTCGACATTGTGTTCATTTGCCATTTCGATAAGCTCACCGATGCGCTTAGCCTTCAACTCATTTAAATGCATAAAGCTCCCTTCATTAGGTGAAATTCCAGATTTCAGCCCTTCATACTGATTTCATTCAATTGTATTGAGATGTTCATATTACGGTTCAAACCCCAAAAATAACAATCAAACCCTGAATATCTGATTGGAATTAAAATCTTTAGTTTGGATCATTCGGTTATTTTGATTATAGGCCTTCAAAAAATTTCGTGGATAATATCTCCATATTTTATAAAATGTCAAGAAAATCTATGACTTATCGAAGAACATTTTCCCCTTATAAAAATTTTAAAAAAAAGAGAGTAAAATAACATCACTTCGTGCTATATATAGATCCCACTTTGTTGACAACAAAAGAGCAAAACTGGTATTGAACATATCAAAACAATCAGGAGAATCTATGACCTCTCAAAAGAAAAAAACAACATTCGAAAAGATGGTATCTATCGGTAATGATTCAATAATTATCGATGCGAGGAAACACCTTCCCGCAAATCCATCCCACGTTGCCAAAAAGCTGTGCAACAGAAAGAACGGCATTGGAGCAGATCAGCTGATATTTCTCACAAACTCTAAAAAGGCTGATTTTGGAATGAAGGTCTATAACGCTGATGGGAGCGAAGCGACAATGTGCGGAAATGGGATAAGGGGCCTTGCGAGATATATCAACGACCATAAACTATCCACTAAAAAGCTCCTCAATATTGAAACCGCATCCGGGATTAAACCTTTGAAAATAAAGGGGAAAAACATCGAGGTCGATTTGGGTGAACCTCTGATGAGGGGGGAGGATGTCCCTGTCAACTTTTCAGGCAGGGTCGTCAACAGGCCGTTAAAGATTGAAAATAAGGATTTCAGGATCACATGTCTCTCTGTTGGCAATCCCCATTGCATAATCTTTCAGGATGACCTGAAAAGCTTCGATGTCTGTAAATTTGGTCCTATGATTGAAGCAAGCTCGATCTTTCCAAAGAAGGCAAATATCAGCTTTGTGAATGTCTTTGGCAAAAATGAAATTCAGATCAGGGTCTGGGAAAGGGGTGTTGGAGAGAGCCTCGGCTGCGGAACGGCAGCATCAGCTGCGACCATTGCAGGTGTCTTAAATGGCTTCACAGATCGTAAGGTGACAGTTCACTTTCCCGGGGGAAAATTAGAGGTGACGTGGGATCAGAAGACAAATCATGTCCACCTGAAAGGCCCCGCTGAAACTGTTTTCTCAGGTGAAATTACGCTTTGACAGAATTTCGCTCATTATATATGGGGCACAATAGAGATTGTGCCCCTTTTTATTTTTATACACGGAGATATTTATGCACGCTCAATTTTCAGGCGTCATGACTGCCTTAGTCACACCATTTAAAGATGGAAATCTTGATGAAAGCTCATTGAGAAAACTCATCAACTGGCAGATAAAATCGGGGGTTCAAGCTATCGTCCCATGCGGCACAACAGGCGAAGCTGCTACGCTATCGGAAGAGGAACATTATAAGATAATAAAGATCTGCGTTGAGGAGGCCTCTGGCCGCGTCCCTGTGATCGCCGGAGCCGGTTCGAATTCAACCGAAAAGGCTATCAAGCTCGCAAAACAGGCAAAAGAGGCCGGGGCTGATGCTCACCTTCAGGTAACCCCCTACTACAACAAGCCGACTCAGGAGGGGCTATTTCAACACTATCAGGCGATAGCCAGGGTGGTCGACCTGCCGATGATACTCTATAATGTACCGGGAAGAACGGCCGTCAACATGCTGCCCGAGACAGTGAAAAGGCTATCCCAGATTGACAATATCGTCGGCGTAAAAGAGGCCTCGGGAAATCTTGAACAGATAAAGGAGATTATCGAATCAACACCTGACGACTTCATGCTGTTCTCCGGGGAAGATGCACAGAATGTAGAGATTTATAGGTTAGGTGGGATGGGAGCAATATCCGTAGTTTCCAATATTATCCCTGAAAAGGTATCAGCTATATGGAATGCCTCTTCCAAGGGAGATGTCAAAGAGGCCGAACTGCTACATGAGGCGATTCAACCGATAAACAAAATATTATTTATCGAAACCAATCCGATTCCTGTCAAGACTGCGTTGGCTCAGATGGGAAAGATACATGAAGAGTTCAGACTTCCACTGACATCGATCGCTGAAATTAACAGATCAAAATTGTTTGAAACTCTAAAAATTTAAAAAGGAAGTTTATCAAGTGAACCAATGTATCAATATTATTGTGATAGGAGCAAAAGGAAGAATGGGGCTGAGTATCGCAAAGCTCATCGAGGAAGATGCCTCCCTGAAACTCGCCGCTGGAATCGATGTCGGCGACACTCTGGCTGATAAAATTGATAATGCCGATGCGTTGATCGATTTCAGTCGTCCTGCAGCGACAGTTGAAGCAGTGGAGATGGCTGCAAATAAGAACAAAGCTGTTGTTATCGGAACGACCGGTTTTAGCGATGATGAGCTCTTGAAGATCAAAATGTGTTCAGACAGAATACCAATCCTCCTCTCTTCCAACATGAGCAGGGGTGTCAACACGATGTTTGAAGTGCTGAAAAAAACTCTTACACTGCTAGGCACAGAGTATAACATCGATATCATTGAGAAGCACCACATCCATAAAAAGGACAAGCCTAGCGGCACGGCAAAGAGCCTGCTCGATATAATACACAGCCAAAAACGTGAAGCTCATGTAGATGCCATTCGCGAAGGGGAAATAATCGGCGAGCACGAAGTTAAATTCTCCTCCACTCAGGAGACGTTAACTATCTCACACGTTGCTCACGACAGGGATATCTTTGCAAAGGGGGCAATAAAAGCGGCTAAGTGGCTTATCGGTCAGAAACCGGGTCTCTATTCGATGATAGATTTTCTAAATTCACACCATGAAAAATAATACTGTTTATATAGCCATCGGTTCTAACTTAAGTGACAAAATTCAAAACTGTAAAAGCGCTATCGATCTGCTTGAAAAATCCCCTTCGATAGAAGTTCTCGCAAAATCTTACCTATACCGATCAAAGGCTTTAACATGCGATGGGATAAAAAAACCGGATTACGTCAACTGCGCCATAAAGATTTCAACATCCTTAAATCCGCTTGAGCTTCTCAAGTTAACGCAATTGTGTGAAGAAAAACTCGGGAGGAAGCCATCCGATGTCAGATGGGAGAGCAGGATGATTGATCTCGATATACTCCTGTTCAACGACGATTGCATTTCGACAGATGTGCTAAAAATACCACACCCTGAGATGGATAAAAGATTATTTGTCATAAAGCCGATGTGTGATATAGCACATCCAGAGCTCGGCATCAGGTTAAGCGAGATTCTGAGTCGGCTTGAAAAAAGAGAGAGCATAGAATGTTTAGATTAATATTATTGATACTGATTGCATACGTGTTTTATTCCCTCTGGCAGCGAGCTGGAAAGAGAGCGGAGACAAAAAAGAAGTTGCCGGGAGAGATGGTCGAGTGCGAATCGTGCGGAACATACACGGTCATCGAATCCGCATATAAAAGGGGTGGAAAGTATTATTGCACAAAGGATTGTAAAAAGGAGAAAAAATGAAAATTTTTATCGACACAGCTGACATCAATGAGATCAAAGAGGCAAACGCGATGGGCGTTATCGACGGTGTGACAACGAACCCAAGCCTCATTGCCAAAACCGGGCGCGATTTTAAAAGTGTAGTCAAAGATATCGACAATGAAATAGATGGCCCTATAAGCCTCGAAACAACTGCGCTCGATGCTTCAGGCATGGTAAAAGAGGGGGAAGAACTCTCGAGGATGTCGAAAAACGCTGTAATCAAGATACCTACAACTACTGAAGGTCTCAAAGCGATCAAAGCCCTTACAAAAAAAGGTCTCAAAACGAACGCAACGCTCTGCTTCTCGTCGAATCAGGCGCTCCTTTTGGCAAAGGCTGGCGCTACCTACGTCAGTCCATTTGTTGGAAGGCTCGATGATATCACACACGTTGGAATGGATCTGATCGCTGATATCGTACAGATATTTGAGAACTACTCTTTTGAAACTGAAGTTTTAGTCGCATCCATCAGAAATCCTCTGCACGTCCGCGAAGCTGCCCTTTTGGGAGCTGACGTCTCGACGATTCCATTCAGTGTGATAAAACAGCTGATCAAACATCCTTTGACAGATATCGGAATCGAGAAGTTTTTGGCGGATTGGAAGAAGGTGCCGAAAAATCCGTGAAGCGTGAAGCGTTAATCGTGAAGCGTCGGTGGAAAAGGCTATATCACGTTATTATGGAGGAGATTATGAGAAAAATTATCATTGTTTGTATGGTGATGACGATTGTTTTTTCGATGTTTTATGGTTTTGCTGAGGCGGGAAAATATCCTCCCAGGAATCGTCCCCCGGTAGCCGTTATCAATCCCAAGTCAAGGCCGGCGGGATGGTGTGCTAATCACCCTAAAAAATGCAGCCGGATTAAAACGGATACCAATAGATGCTGGGATTTAAATAACGATGGTTATCTCGATGACTATGAACTCTCCGAGAGAAACAAACATCCGAACAGATGTCCGGGGAAGTAAAGCAGTGTAGAAGTGCGTAAGTGTTTAAGTTTTTCACATTGATGTTTTTAACTTCTACACTCAAACACTCCTACACTTAAGCACTTTCTTTATCTACAGGACTGACAGACATCGAACCAGTCTTCCGGGAGGGCGGCTTTTTTGCGGATGTAGTCGAGTTGCTTTTGGGGGGCTATCTTCACGCCACACTTCTTACAATGGGCGTAATCAAATTCTACCTTCCACTGAGGAAATTTGCGGGCGTTTTCAGTCTCTTCAACCTTGATATAATTTGTAGGACAGACATAGGCACAGCTACCACAACCTATACAATCCATAGCCTCCTCAGAAAAGGGAGATGAGACCTCTCTCAGAGGTCCTCGATCTGAAAATGATATGGCGGAAACTCCGACCACCTCTTCGCATGCGCGAATACAATTTCCACAGAGAATACATCCTTCGTCGCGCTTTTCAAAACGGGTCTTTTTGACACCGAGTTTCTTTGCCAGTTCGATGATCTCCGGGGTCTTGGATGAGCGCGCCAGAGTAAGTTCCATAAGCATCTTGCGCTGCCTAGTCGCTTTCTCGGATGTTGTCTTAAAAATCTGTCCCTCTTTGACAGGAAAATTACACGACGTGACCATCTTCGACCAATCTCCCCTGTCCCACTCGACTATGCAAAGCCTGCACGCACCATATGGTTCAAGTTCATCGTTGTGGCAGAGGGTGGGAATAAAAATATCATTTCGGCGACAGACATCTAAAAGCGTCTCGCCGGCATTTGCTTCCACTTCTCTTCCATCTATAGTAATGTTAAATGGCATTATAAACCTCCAATTGAATCGCTATGAGCTATGTGCTTTGCGCCATGCGTTTTTAAAAGCGCAAAGCGCATAACCCATAGCGCATGGCATTCTTCTAAACACTATTTAACTTCCACAGAATCAAATTTACATGCGTCAAGACAGACGCCGCATTTAATGCACTTGTCCTGATCGATGACATGTTTTCCCTTCGCTTCTCCTGCTATTGCGTTAACAGGACATTTCTTCGCGCAGACCCTACAGCCGATGCATTTATCCGTGATCGTATATGTGATCAGCTTCGTACAAACGCCGGCAGGACATCTTTTTTCTTTTATATGAGCATCATATTCATCCCTGAAATATTTCAAAGTGGAGAGAACCGGATTTGGCGCCGTTCCTCCCAGCGCGCAAAGTGATGAGTCGAGAATGGTTTCTGACATCTCTTCAAGAAGTTCGATATCGCCCTCTTTTCCCTCACCGGCACAGATCCTATCTAATATATGAAGCATCTGATGAACGCCCTCTCTACACGGCGTACATTTTCCGCATGATTCCTCTGTTAAAAAATGTGTGAAATATCTGGCGACTTCGACCATGCAGTTTCTATCATCCATCACGATCAGTCCGCCAGAACCCATCATCGAACCGGCCTTGGTCAGCTCATCGAAATCGACATGAAGATCCAGCATCGATTCCGGAAGGCATCCGCCTGAGGGGCCGCCTGTCTGTACCGCTTTGAATTTGCGTCCATTTGGAATGCCGCCGCCGATATCGAATATGATTTTTCTGAGCTTCATCCCCATCGGCGCTTCGACAAGACCTGTATTTACAATCTTTCCGACGAGCGAGAATATTTTTGTTCCCTTGCTCCCCTCTGTTCCGATCTTCGCGTACCAGTCCGCACCCTTTTGAATGATGAGAGGGACGTTAGCCCATGTCTCGACGTTATTGAGACAGGAGGGTTTGCCGTATAAACCGCTATCGACCGTATGAACGTATTTAGCTCTCGGTTCTCCCACCTTTCCTTCGAGGGATGCCATGAGAGCTGTAGATTCGCCACAGACGAAGGCTCCGCCCCCTCTGCTCACGATTATATCAAAATCAAAACCGGTTCCCAAAATGTTTGGTCCTAAGAGTCCCCTCTCACGAGCCTGTTTCAGCGCGATTCTCAAATTTTTGACTGCAAGGGGATACTCGTTTCTAACGTAGACGTAACCTTTGTTGGAGCCGATTGCATAAGCTCCGACTATCATCCCTTCGATCACGCTGTGTGGATTTCCCTCGAGAAGCGAACGATCCATGTAGGCACCCGGATCGCCTTCATCGGCGTTGCAGATGATGTACTTCGGTTCGGCTAAAGCCTTTCGACAGCTAGCCCACTTCCGACCGGTCAAAAATCCGCCTCCGCCACGACCGCGCAAACCCGATTTTTTCACCTCTTCAACAATATCGTCGGGTTTCATGGAAAGGGCTTTGGGCAGCGAACTATAACCGCCGACAGCTATATAGTCCTCGATCGATTCCGGGCTCACCAGCTGGTTGTATCCGAAGATCAACCTGTTCTGTGATGAATAAAATGGGACATCCTTCTCATAGGGAATGGCCTTTTTATCATTATCTTTATACACTAGTTTCTCTATGATCTCGTTTCCAAGGACTGTTTTATTGATGATGTCCTCAACATCGGAGGGATCAATCTTCTGATAGAAGATGCCCTTGGGGCTGATGAGCGCGAGCGGCCCTCTTTCGCAAAAGCCGTGACAGCCTGAAACTCTCAGTCGTATTTTATCACCGAGATTATTTTTCTTTATCGCCTCTTTAAACGCATCGATCACCTTTTCGCAGCCGTATCCGTGACAACCGGTACCGCCGCAGACAGTGATCGTCAGATGGTCTGCCGGACGCTCTAGTTTGAGCTTCGCAGCCAGTTGTTCCAAATCCTTTGCATTTTCAATTCTCTTAGACACGGCAATCTCCTATATTAGCTATAAGCTATAAGCTATAAGCTGTAAGCTATAAGTATTAAGCAAAAACAAAAATAGATTTTATCTTACCACTTACAACTTAAAGCTTATAACTCGTTTTTACATTTACACTCTGTACACTTGTGCAATTCCTTCGCGAGCTTGTTGGCACTATCACCATCCACTTTTCCGTGATACTCTCCATTGACTACGACGACCGGGCCCAAAGCGCATGCGCCGACACAGTTCACAGTCTCGAGAGTAAACCTCATATCTTTAGATGTTTCACCAGCCTTGATGCCAAAATCGCGTTCCAGCTCCTCGAGCACCCTCTTTGCCCCGCGAACGTGACAGGCGGTTCCCATGCATACCTGTATCTGCTTCTCTCCCCGCTCTTCAAGGCTGAAGGCCTTAAAAAATGTTGCGACTGAAAAGACCCTTGAAACAGGAACTTTCAGTTTCTCGGCAACACGCTTCAACTGGGGTTCAGGGAGGTAACGATGCTCGGCCTGAATGTCCTGCAAAATTCCGATGAGGTGCCCCTGATCGTTGTCGTGCTCTTCAATAATTTTGTCTGTCTTTGAAAAATCCATATTTATTCCTCTATATGTATGAGCGTTGCTTTTTTCAAGCCGCACTTCTTACGAATGCGGTTGTATTCTTCTAAAACTCTCTTTTGAATAAATTTAATATCTTTGGGCTCAAGGTGACGAAATCGCCCCTGCACTTTAAAATAACCGTCGATCGGAATAACCTCTTTGACATCTTCAGTCAGCGTGTATTCACCATCCTCCACTTCGAAAAGAGGAAAGATGCCGGTCTGAGTCGCCTGACGACTTATGCTCACTGCCCTGTCGGGTGTCATTCTCCAGCCTGTCGGGCAGGATGAATAGACATGGATATAAGCAGGGCCATGAACGGCGACTGCCTTCTTCACCTTCATCTCGAGATCGACATGATAAGCGGGATTGGCTGTCGCAACATATGGCACGCGATGAGCAGCCACGATCTCCGTCATATTTTTCTTCCACGTGTGTTGTCCCTTGCTATGGCTACCTGCAGGAGAGGTGGTCGTAGTCGCACCATATGGAGTAGAGCCTGAACGCTGAATTCCGGTGTTCATATATGCTTCGTTATCGAAACAGACATACAACACATCGTGACCTCTCTCAAGCATGCCGGAGAGTGCCTGTAATCCAATATCAGCCGTTCCGCCATCTCCTCCGATTGCCACAACCTTCACCCTCTTATCTGCGGGATATTTTCCCTTTCGCTGCATAGCCTTTATTCCGGCTTCTACACCGCTTGCTACTGCAGAAGCATTTTCAAACAGCGTGTGGATCCATGGAACCTCCCAGCTCGTGTTGGGATAGTTCGACGCTATAATTTCCATGCAACCGGTCGCGTTGACCACGATCACATCTTTGCCAAGAGCTTTCACCACCTGCCTAACCGCTAAAGCCTCACCGCATCCGACACAGCCGCGGTGTCCCGCTGTGAATTTTTCGCTCTTATCTCCCAGCCTCGAGACATATACTGAATAGTTATTCATTCTCTTGCTCCATAAAATTTTATCTGATTATTCTGGCCATCGTCTGCGAGTTTTTCGCCGATTTTTATTATCTCCTCAAATTGTTCTGGAAGTATATCCCTTCCGCCAAGTCCTGCTATGATGCCCGATATCTTCGGACGATCAGCGAGATCATAAAGAGAGCTCTTGACCTCCGACATCACGGGTCCCATCGTACCGGAGGAAATGCAGCGATCGAGAACGATGAGTTTCTTCAAGCCCTTCACAGCCTTTTTCAATTCAGCATGCGGGAAGGGACGCCACAGACGCAGCTTGATGAGACCGACTTTCACCCCTTTGTCGCGGAGATTATCTACAGCCCACGACGCGGTCTGTGAATAGCTTCCCATCGTGAAGAGAGCAATTTCAGCATCCTCCATGCGATAGGTCTCGACCGGATTATATTTTCTGCCGAAGATCTTTTCGAACTCGTTCCACGTCTCGAGAATGACAGGATATGTCGCCTCAAAATCTCTTTCCTGGGCCACCTTCGCCTCTGTGTAGATATTTGGCGGAGCAAATGAGCCCATGTTCACAGGTTTTCTCGGATCTAATGGAAGCGGATATTTGTTCGGCGGTAAAAATTTATCAACATCGGCCTGATCAGCAATCTCTATCGGCTCGACAACATGCGTGAGATGAAATCCGTCAAGATTGACCATGACAGGAAAAAGAACTCGTTTATCCTCAGCAACGCGAAACGCCCAGATGGTGAGATCGTGAGCCTCCTGTCCATCTTCGCAGAAAACCTGTATCCAGCCTGTGTCGCGAACAGCCATGACATCAGAATGATCTCCCCAGACTGAAAGAGGAGCTGAGAGAGCTCGATTGGCAACTGCCATGACGATGGGAAAACGCATCGATGAAGCTATATAGACAACCTCGTGCATGAGCTCCAATCCCTGACCCGCTGTAGCTGTGAAAGTTCTGGCTCCTGCAGCAGCGCTGCCAAGGCATGCACTCATCGCCGAATGTTCACTTTCGACACATATGTACTCGGCATCGAGCTCACCCTCTGCCACCATCTCAGATAAAGATTCGACTATATGCGTTTGCGGTGTGATCGGATAAGCCGCAACAACGTCAGTTCTTGCTAGCTTTGCAGCTTCAGATACCGCCAGTGAAACTTCAATTCCTTTTCGTTTTCCCATAATAAACCCTCGTGAAGCGTGAAGCGCACAGACTTACCCTATACGCAAAACGCTATCCGCTATTTGTTTTTTTCGTCTGCCTTTTTTGATTCTTCTGAGCCCTCTGGTACCATTTTGAAAGAGCCTGTCCAGCACTCCCTGGCACAAACGCCACAGCCTTTACAATAGTAGTAATCGACTTCGACATACCCATCTTTACAGAGCTTGATCGCCATATCCGGACAATAGACATAGCAGGCGCCACATTTTATGCACTTATCCTTATCATAGATGGGACGCTGACTGCGCCAATCCCCGGTCTTGTATTCTTTAGCCTTTCCCGGCTCTGTTACGATCACGCCTTTTCCGATTGTCTTAGTAGTAATTTCTGCCATTTTTAACTCCATTCCTACAAGAAAGCGCATATAGCGGATAGCGGATAGAAAACCTATTCGCTAATAGTCGTTTCCCTATACGCCCTCTCGAGTGCGTTGACGTTCCTTTCGGCAAGCTTTGGATTAAAACGAGCTTTGATCTGAGTTATAAGATCCTCAAATGGGACTAATTCACTCGCCTTAAGAAAGGCGCCGATGAGCGTAGTATTTGTGATAGGAACCTTGAGCTCCTCCATCGCAATGGTCAGTGCGTCGATAACCGCAATCTTTCCCTTGTAGTCGAGTTTTTCCCGAACCTCTTTTTCGCTGAGCTTTGTATTGATGACGACGAGTCCGCCATCTTTAAGACCGCTTAAGACATCGACCACGTCGAGCAGGCTGTCATCGAGGATGACTACGATGTTGGGCTGCTTCACCTCCGCGCGTATCCGGATTTTTTCCTCAGAAACTCTTAGGAAGGCCTGTACCGGCGCCCCTCTTCGCTCCGGGCCAAAGGCCGGCATGGATTGAGCAAATTTTCCCTTATCGATTGCAGCCAGGGCGACTAATTCAGCTGATGTAACCGCCCCCTGACCACCCCGTCCATGAAATCTCACTTCGATCATATTGAAGCCCTTCTTTTGATTGGCGTTTAGATATTAATATGCGGTTTACCGCGATATCCAAAAACGGCGAACAACATGTAATTTTTGAGCTTTTCTGTCAAGGAGAAATAGGAAAAACAGTGCTTAAGTTTTATTTGATAAAAAAATGCATTTTTTCAAAAACAGCTGATCGTAGAAACATCTGTGAACTTGGCCATGCAGCGGAGCTTCTGGCCGTTTTCTACTACGGCGCGATGGGTGAGAACTTTGTCGAGCGGTGGATATGAGACCTGTACGACATATTCGCCCGATGTAACTTCGACGGGGCCAAAGGGTGTTTCGCTGTTGCTCGTCACTCCCTCAATACTCACATATCCCCACGGTTGGGCGTTGACGCTGATCGTTCCCTTGGCCGGCGATACAAGCATGAATGTCTTTTTAAATGTCGGCTTCGATCTTGATAGCGCGAAGCTCCCCGCAATCGGATTGTATTCGTCTTTTGTAATAGCATATTTCACATCCACTCTTTTAGAAAGATCGATATCACTCAGCACCATCGGCAGGATAAACCGGCGCGGCTCTCCGTTGATCGTCAGAAGACAAGTGGCGCCTGTTGGATTGCTGTTGATGACTATCTCGCCGAATTTTGACAACGGTTCACTAATTTTACTCGTTTCCCTTTTCTCTATCACTGCAGACGGGAGAGGCTTCTTCTCGACCTGTGGAGGAGGGGTCACCTTTTCTACCGGCACCTCTATCTTCTCAACCGGAGCCTCGACTGCTATTTTTTCTCTAATGGTGTCCCCCCACAGAAAATAGAAGATGATAAGAATGGGAATTAAAAAAATCAGGTGTTTAAATTTTGGAGATTTTTTTTCGGGGAGAATTCTCGTCGCCTTTGTGACATCTGCCGTCGGCAATTCGCGATCGTCCCCTCGCGGAAAATTCTGAAGAAGAAACTCTCCCAGCTGATGGCTGATGATCGACAAACTATTTTCTCGCACAAAGATATCGATATCTTCGAGAAATGATAAGGCGGTCTGATATCGTTTTTCCTTATCCCCATCCAATGATTTCATTACTATCGATTTCAGTCGGGCAGGAAGATCGTTCAATGCATCTTCGGAAATCTGTGCCCTTTCAACAGATTGCAGTACCTCATAATCGCTATCACCCTCGAACAATCTCTCTCCTGTAAGCAGCTCATACAATATTATGCCCACCGAAAAAAGATCGCTCCTCGCATCAAGAAGCTGTGATCTCACCTGCTCTGGCGACATGTAAGAAAATCTTCCCTTGAGATGTCCCGTCACTGTTTGCGTCTCGCGATGTTTTCCCCTTGCGATGCCAAAGTCGGCGAGCTTTACTGCCCCTGCATTTGAGAGAAGGACATTGGGAGGTGAGATATCGCGATGAACCACATCCAGAGAGGAACCATCCTCATCCTTTAAGTTGTGGGCGTAATTGAGCGCCTCCAAAATTTTGTTCACTATATGCAGAGCGAACTTCTGTGGAAGTTTTTCGCCCTTATCCTTCAAGCAATAGAAAAGGCGTCCCAGATCGACGCCTTCAACATATTCCATCACGATGTAAGGGCTGATCTGATCCTTGGCCAGATCATAGACGCCGACGATATTGGGGTGGCGCAACTTAGTCAAAAGCCGCGCCTCTTCATTTAGCATCTGGGAGAGCTCTTCCCCGCTCCCTTTCAAACGTTTTAGGACAATCTTCTGGCTGAATCCCCCTTCCGCCTCGAGAAAAGCGAGATACACCTCCGCCATCCCTCCCTCGCCAAGCTTGCGGGAAACTCTATAGCGCCCAATCATTTGTGGTTGAATTGCCATTAAATACCTATATAATGTTGGAAAATAATCTACCAACAATATTGATGAGTTACAAGGTAAGAATTTATCACTAAACACTATACACTAATAACTTGTAACTGATTTATTTGGCACGCCTCTTGCTTGGTATAGTAGTTGGTGAAATAGAAAAAAACAAGTGAGGGGAATAGCTAGGAGGCTACAACATGTTGAAATTACTAAAAAATATTGCGGTAATCTGTTTGGTCGTGTTTCTTGTCGGATGTGAGGGGTGTAGTGATTCTGGGGGTAAGAAAACCTCAGATGAGCAGAAACCCGAAACAGATTTCAGCACACCCCAAAATGCAAAGGCCGAAGTAGTGGGTAGCGAGATAAAGGTGAGCTGGGATATAGTCACTCAGGCTGAATATTATCAGATAGATCGCTACGGAACACTCTCCAAACTCGTAACACTTAAGCCGAAATTCACACCACCTCCGAAATACTATATATCCATAAAGACAGACACCTTATCGACAGACATAGTGGATACGCCTCCCTCAACTGATACCTACGTATATGTAATCACCGCTATAAAAACTGAAAAAAATGAATTCGGAGAGGATGTGCTAAAAAAGGCCGCAACCGCCACCAACGGCGTTAAATTTGAGATCGCAAAACAGGAACCACCGAAGACGAGCGAAGCACCGAAGCCTGCAGCGCCAGCGGGACCGACAAAAAAAGAAGCACCGGCTGCCTCACAAGTTGATCCATGTGCAAACCCAAAGGACGATTGCGATAGCGATGGAATTTCCAACTTTCTGGAAAAACTTGCGGTTCCTGATTCCAAACAAATTGAAGTTGCTCTCTTTGTAAATGGAAAAATACAAGCATCTCCAAACCAAGATGGTTCACTCAGAAATCCATTTTCCTCGATTGGTCAAGCTATGACTAGCGCTGCTCAATCTAGTAATAAGGGAAAAACTATAGGTGTCTATGTTGTTGGAAATCATACATACAGCGAAGCTGTTAGAATTTCACAGGACAATATTAAATTAATCGGAAGCCTGTCAAAAAATTTTGATTCTTTGACAATAAAAAATCCAAAAGAGATGTCCATAATTAGCACACGTTCCGCTTCTACTGCGATTGAGATATCTAATGCTCAAAATGTCTCTTTGATGCATTTCAAGGCTACAGCTATTAGAAATGTCATTACTCTTTCCAATACAAAAAATGCTACAATCAACAGCAATAGGTTAATTTCTATAACTTATGGAATTTATTTTACTAATGAGACCGTTGAAGTGTTAAACAGCGAATCTACTATCATCTCCAACAACATTATACTTGCAAAAGAAGATCCAGCAAGAGGACTCTCAAACGCAACTATAGGACTAGCACTAAAAGGAACCAAAAATTGCACAATCATCAACAATTTAATATTTGCAGATGAGACAAAAACAACGGGTATCGACTTGAATAAAGGTGTATATACACAAAATGGCGGCAAGGGGATATTGTTGTTGGATAATTCAGATGCCTCCATTATCAACAACATTATATTCACCGGATTACAGAGAAAAACAAATGATTTTGGAATTAAAATTGTTCAAGGATGTACTATTGATCAGCTTTCAAACAATTTAATCTTCAATGTTGGCAACCTAATATCTGCAGATTTTACTGCAACCAAATCATCTCTTGAAATTTCAAAATTTGACGAGATCAAAACATTAAAGTGGCCAAGTAGCTTCTTTAAAGATATCGACAACATGGTTAAAGACAATATAACAATAGACATGCCAAAGAAAACACCTATTGATAATTTAAAAATGGTACTTTGCTCAGATATAAATTGGGATTTGGTAATTTGTTCTAAATCCTTTGCTAAAGGATTGGGAATGAAAGTAACATCGTTCTCTGAGGAAATACAATTTATACTAGCCCATGACATCGAAGGTGAGTTTCGTATTAAAGATGCGGTTTGTGATATTGGCCCTTTTGAACTTTCTGAAGAGATGCCTTCTGCAGTTTTAGAAAAACCAGCAGACAAAACATTTTTAAATCAAAATATTCTCCGTATTGAGAAACCTAAAGTGCAGGAACCTCAGATCGTTAAGTAAAATGACATTTGGGCATCTCTAAAAACCTCTAATTTTTCTCCTATGCTGTCATTGCGAAACCCATAGGGCGACGTGGCAATCTCGAACCCCCTTGCCTTTGACCAGCGAAGCGGGCAAAAAATCCAGGGTTTATAAGCATTACCCCGAGATCGCCACGCCTCCATCCAGGAGGCTCGCGATGACAAACTAGAGGTTTTTAGAGGTGCCCATTTATAAAAATTCCACCAACCCCAAATTATCATCGCAAACTAAGCTTATTCTCTTGACTTTCGTAGTGTCTGGAAATAGCGATTATACTTACATTAAAAGAGAGTCGGAGGGGAATATGGTACTGCCAGTCATCATAGGTTTGGGAATAATAGCATTGTTCTTAAAGGGCTGTAGTCCCCAAGGCTATGTTGAAACCAAAGGCAAGAGATACAAAGCCATGGGGGACGAAGATGGTGACGGGGTCAAAAATATCGTCGATCTCTGCATGTTTAAGAAAGGGCCGAATTCTAATAGCGGCTGCCCCGTTCCTGTCGCGTATGAAAAGCTCAAAGAGGGAAAGTATTACGAAGTAACCCGTCCGGATGGTGGGCCTGATAAAGCGACTCCGCCTGAAAAAACTCAACCTGATGAAGCAACAAAGCCTGAGACTCAACCACCAAAAGAAACGATGCCGGAGAAGCCAAATAACTGCATCAATGGAACTACACCAGCTACGAAAATTTGGACAAAGCAAGTAGGATCAATAAGCGATGACCGCGCAAATAGCGTAGCAATTGACAAAAGTGGAAATATCTATGTAACGGGATATACAGAGGGTAGTTTAAATGGTAATTCTAATGCTGGGAGCAAAGATATTTTTCTGATCAAGTATGATTCATCAGGCAACAAGATCTGGACGCGGCAGATAGGATCATCATCCATTGATGAAGCCAAGAGTGTTGCCACAGACAAAGATGGAAATATCTACATTACAGGATATACTCAAGGAGGTTTAGATAATAACACTAATTCGGGAGCTTTCGATATCTTCTTGGCCAAATATGATCCATCCGGTAATAAACTATGGGTAAAACAAATTGGATCGGAAGATTCTGATGTAGCCTTTGGCATATCAATCGACAGTAGCGGAAATATATACATCACTGGATATACCATGGGTAATCTTGTTGGAAACCAAAGTACGGGAAGTTACAATATTTTCCTGATTAAACATGATAGCTCCGGTAAAAATATATGGACAAGACAATTTGGATCAATGAGTGATGATACTTCCAACAATGTTGCCCTAGATGGAAATGGAAATATCTATCTAGCGGGTTCCACTAGAGGAGACTTGGATGGAAACAAGAATATGGGAATATCAGACATCTTTCTAACCAAACGTGATTTCTACGGTAACAGATTATGGACCAAAATGTTGGGATCAAGTTATACCGATTATGGTGAAAGTCTTGCTATAGGTAAAAGCGGGAATATCTACGTTACTGGATTCGCAGGAGACGATTTGGGTGAAAAAACTTATATGGGAGATGGCGACATTTTTTTAGCCAAATATGATCCCTCTGGCAATAGATTATGGACTAGGATGTTGGGATCGACGGCCGGAGATATTGCATATGGCATCACCTTAGATCAGAATGAAAATATCTATCTCACGGGAAAAACTTCTGGCAACTTGGATGGAAACAAGAATACGGGGAATGAGGATATTTTTCTAGTTAAATATGACCCCTCCGGCAAGAAGTTCTGGACAAAACAGATAGGATCGAAAGACAGCGATATAGCTAGTAGTGTCGCTATAGACAAAAGCGGAAATATTTATCTCTCAGGATACACCAACGGTGCTCTCGATGGAAATGCTAATATCGGAGCATACGATCTCTTTCTGATGAAATTTGAATGTAATTAACCTGATAGAATATGAGCTGTAAGATTCTTTACACAAATTTACGAATTCCCCTTAATAATTTTACTTAGCATCCCGGGCAGCCTTGCCGCCAGATAGTGCGGTATAGTCAAAAGAGATATCTTTTTCACACCCGGGTAGTTGGGCAACTTCGCCTCAAAATCTTTATTCAGGCTCAAAGGCCCGGAGCTGATCTTCACAAGACAACCTGCGTCCGGTTCAATTTTAATATTAATTTTAACAAAAATTTGCACTTTTTAATATTAATTTCAGCAGATTTTTGTAATTTATAATATTAGTTTTAGCAAATATTTGTAATTTAGGCATATGCACTTTACGCCAGTGACCACAACATCTAGTGGTTGGCCGGCTTGGGTTTTCTAATTTGTTGATATCCATAGGGATTTACGACAACAGCGTTTTGCATCATTCTATAGAATAATAATCCACGAGAGCGGGATGTGCGCCGATTAAATCGAAATACAAATTCATTTAGATATTCGTTCAGATAGCGACTGTCAGTCTTTCCGTGATGTGTCCCTAAAAACCAACGTTTTAACAACGCCGATACACGATGAACATGAGAAAGCAGAGCTTGGTCTCCAACTTCACTTCCTGGAACTCGCTTATGGCGATACCCTCGCCCCTTTAACCCATTATACCCACGCCATCCGTCAGTTGTAACAATACTTCCTGTTTGTACATTTTGAAACATAAAGGTCCCCAATGTCTTTGCTGAAGCATCTTCTATGTGCTGCATACGAATACGTCCCATGCGTTTTCCTTTTTCTCTGACCTCAGCGGCCACAACAACCAAGTCTTTTCCTTCAGAAGATCTCCCAAGCTTACCGGGGCTTTTCCCACCTACAAAAATCTCATCTACTTCAACATTTCCTCGAAGTAGATCTCGCCCTGGTCGCACCATGACGTGTCGCAGCTTATGAAGCAGACTCCAACTGGTCTTATAACTCCCCAAGCCTAGTGCTCTCTGGAGACCTAGGGCGCTAACTCCGCTTTTTTGACTCGTAACCCACCAAATTGCATGAAACCAAACCTGTAGTGGTAAATGACTCCTGTGAAATATTGTTCCCGCTGTTATGGATTGTGGATATCCACATTTAGCACAATCGTTACGGTTCCTTCGTGTCAACCATGCTTTCTTGCTGCCACATTTTGAACAGTGATAGCCCTCTGGCCAGCGTAGCTTCGATAAATACTTGCTGCATGCCTCTTCACTTGGAAACCACTCTACCAATTCTTGAAGTGTACATGGATAGTCTTGCATTACCTCGCATACTACATATTGTGGTCACTGGCGTAAAGTGCATATGCCTATTTGTAATTTTTTACCTTAATTTGGGGTTGATTTTATTTGTAGAATACAGGTAGAAGGACAATCGAAAATGGGTGGATTGAAAATAGAGAATCTACCTTAAGCAGATGGAGAGGTGGCCGAGTGGTTGAAGGCGCACGCTTGGAAAGCGTGTGTACTGTAACAGGTACCCAGGGTTCAAATCCCTGCCTCTCCGCCAAAAGAAATGTCCCCATGAAATGGGGGCATTTTTTTTGGCGGAGAGGTGGGTATGATTTGAACCCTTTTGGGTTCAGCAAACGCAGTTGGCATGAGCTAAAAGCGAATGACAACAATACAATATTTTCATCTCGTTAACGAGTCTGCCGAAGACAGACGAGTAATCCCTGAATCGAAGACCAAAAGAAATGTCCCCATGAAATGGGGGCATTTTTTTGGATAATAAAATTTGTCAAGATTGACATAATGACCATAGCCTGAGAAAAGAAGGGTTATGTCCTTTGAGATTCCAATCCCGGATAAACTGATTCAGGAATATACTGAGCTCTTCAACGAGCACTCCATTCCGATTCAAATAAAAACCAAGCCATCAGGCAATAAAGCTCAGAATATCATCATGGTATCGACCCACGGATATTGGGGAGATCCGCCGCCTGCAGGCGTGCCCGACACAGGTGGGCAGACCTACTATGTCCTCGAAGTTTCAAAGGCCTGGGCTGCTATGGGAAGAAAGGTCATAATTGTAGCACGGTGGTTCGAGCCATTCCCGAGGGTTGAAAAGTTCGCAGAAAATGTCTGGCTGGTGCGCGTAAGGGCTCATGGAGATGCGTTCGTGCGCAAAGAGGATATATATCGTCTCGTCCCGGAGATGGCTGAGGCGACTCTTGCTATATCTCATCTTTTCGGAGCAGACATAGCCATCGGCCATTACGCGGATGGCATGGTCGGAGCACTTGAAGTCGGCGAGCGACTTGAAATACCAGTCATCGCATTTCCTCATTCTCTCGGGGCGAGAAAAGTGACTATGCTTGAAAGGGATTTGAGAGATCCTGAGACCTGGTTGAGCAAGGACTACAACTTCGGAATCAGAGAGTCCTTTGAGCTTGCCGCTCTAAGGGGAGCCAATCTCGAAATTGCAAACACGCTCGCAGAGCCTGAAATGCTCAAAAGTTTTTATAATTTGAGTTTTCCACACGTAGTGATGCCGGCAGGTGTGAGCCATGATTTTTTTGAACTCTATGACAGTCCCATCCTATCCGATTTCGTACTGGATCACGCACTTGAACCGAGACAATATCTGATATTCTGGGGGAGATTTTCCCTGGTGAAAAATATCCAGGGTGTCGTTTCGGTACTTGGAGAACTAAAGAAACTCGCGAACAAGCTTACAAAAAGATACAAGGTGCTGATCATCGGAGGCACACCGAACAGAGAGACACCCATGGAACAGAAGGTTGCTGAGAATATCGAAGCAGCGCGAAGCAAATATAAGCTCTCCCCGGAAGATATCGTGACCATGCCAAATCTCGAACACAAGGACATCGCCCTCTTCGCAAAATTCGCGCTCTGCTATGTAGGGATGCAGGAGATGGAGCCCTTTGGGATGGGGGCGGCCGAGGCGATGGGAGTGGGGCTCCCCGTCGTGATATCCCAAGCTGCAGGGATCACCCAATGGATCAAAGATGGAAAGGATGGAATAATTGTCAATCCGCACGACCCTGAAGCTGCTGCAAAAAAACTTTTGAGTTTTCTCACCCACGAAAAGAAGTTTAACAACATTTCAAAAAATGGATATCTTCTCGCGAGGAAAAAATTCAGTTGGGGAGGTATTGCAGAAGATATCGCTGAGTTCTCAGACAAACTGGTTTGCGACAAAGTTCCCAGTATAAAATCGAAAGGAACAAAGGGAAAAAAACAGATCACTGCAAGAACCGGAAGGGCATATCACCGTCTCACATTCGCGTGGCGGGGAGATCCACCTATAATCAAGGATCATCACAAACGAGCAGCTGAAGGACTTTTGCCTTACGTAATTGAAGCTCATAAATCATCAAAAAAGCGCGTGACGATAGCCATCGGTGGCGAATCAGGGTCGGGCAAGACAGAGATTGCGGAATATTTGAGATTTTTGATGAGAAGGGAAAATGTTTGGGGAGTCACCCTCTCGGGCGATGCGTTCTTCAAGCTTCCACCCGCACAAAACCATGAACAGAGGATGACCGCTTTTACAAATAACAGGCTGGAACAATGGATAGGCCCCCAGGAGGTTGATTTAAAACGACTCGATGAAACACTTGCAAAAGCACTCAATAAGAAAACTAATTTGATTTTTACTCCCAGCGATACACGAAGCTTAGGTTCGAGAAGATATGAGAATGTCCCACTTGATCTTACCAATGCAGGTGTCGTCACCGTCGATTTAACTTATGCACTCCTCTTGAACAATGTCGCCATCAAAGTATTCTTGGAGAGGGATTATCTTGAAAAACTTGAAGATATAAAATCGAGGAATTTACTACGCGATCCGGATCAGGATTTCGAATTCATCAAAAAAGTGCTTCAGATCGAACATGAAATAATTTCGCCACTCAGAGAAAAAGCCAATCTTATAGTCACAAAGGATTATGATGTGAAAAAAAGTGCTTAAGCTCCTAAGTGCTTAAGTTTAGTATTTTTAATGTTTTCAACTTACGCACTTAAGCACTCAAAAACTCAAGCACTTAATTACTTCTTCTTAAATTTGCAATCACCTGGGAGACAGCCAGTATCCAGATAAAAATTTCAAAAAAACCCAGAACGAGGGCTTGAAACTTCCTCCCCTGCATCACATTTATCATCCTGAGCGTCCCAAGCGAAACATCGGTGATGCGCATGAGAAAAATCAGAGACAAGAGACAAGACGTCAGAGGTCAGAAGCCTGAGGCCAGAAGTCGGAAGTCAGAGGCCCGAGGCCAGAAAGATGAAAATCTTGCCCATTTACCTCTAATTACTTGTCCCTCCTTTAAACAAATTGACGATTTTTACTACATACTACATAATGCGTCACCACGTTGATAATTTTGGAGGAAAAAGATGAAAAAGGGTTGGGTTATTACAGCTATTATCTCTTCCATCGGCGGGGCGATTTTGTCGCTGCTCTCAACTGCTCAGCATTTCAGAATCGTCAAGAGCGGATTCATGGAACAGAGCTACTGCGCTATGAGCGAATATATAAACTGCGACATTGTCAATGCCAGCTCATATTCAGAATTCTTAGGCGTTCCGATCGCATGGTGGGGGTTCATCTTCTACCTCATAATATTGGCATTCTCCATCTATATCTACTTTCCAAAAAAGAATTATCAGGAGGATGAAGAAAATAAATCACGCGAACATACTAAAACTATCATCTTTGGAATGGGAGTTTCAAGCTGCATCTATTCGCTCTTCCTCGCTTACATAGCAACCATCGTACTTGGCGCTGTTTGTTTGGAATGCTTAGGTATGTATCTTTGCAATATATTAATAACAATTTCGGCCTATTTTCTCATGAATAAAAAATTTTCGGAGGTTCCATTGTACCTGTTCAACTATGTAAAAGCTATTTTCAGATTCAATTTTAAAAATACTTTCTGGAGACATATCGCTGTCATCGCAGCCTTTTTTGCGGTCGGCTGGTTTTTCATCCTACAAATACAACCTGCAAAATCACAGGGAGTTGATGGTATGAGCATGGACGACCGTGCTGAAGCTTTCTATCGCCAATCGCTGCATGAGATCGCCATCGACCCAAGCTGGCCGGTCTGGGGAAATCCAGATGCCCCTGTCAAGATCGTCGAGTTCAGCGAATTTCAGTGTCCATTCTGCAGAATTTCATCATATGAAGTCAGGCCATTCCTGCAGGAGTTCAGAAAGGATATCGCTTATTACTTCGTCAACTATCCGCTCGACTTGAGTTGCAATCCGGGCATGGAAAAACAGATGCACGAATATGCCTGCGAAGCCGCAAGGGCTTCGATGTGCGCATTAAGAGAGGGGAAATTCTGGCCATTTCATGACGAGCTGTTCAGAAAGGCTCGTAGCATCTCTCCAAAACTTTTCAGAAAGCTCGCCGAAGAAAATAAAATGGACATCGATAAATTTGAAACGTGCATGAAGGATGCTTCGATCAACAAACAGATACTCAAAGATATCAATGCCGGCAATAAAATCTACGTCAACGGCACACCGACAATATTCTTAAACGGTCGCAAGATCACCGACTGGCAAAATCGAAAATTGGTTAATAGATTGGTGAAGGAAGAAATTAAGAAAACAAAAAAGCGTATGTAGCATGTGGCATGTAGTATGTAGTAAAAAAATCTTCTTCGCCGGTTTTTCCACATGCTACATGCTACATGCTACATGCGATTTTTCTTTAATCCGATCATAACAATCGATCACTTTTCTGACATAGGCTCGTTTTTCGGGATATGGGCCGGGGTAGAAGCTTCTTTTGAAGCCGTATATGATGATATTCTTCAGCTGATCAGGTGAGATGTCGAAATTTGAAGTAGCAAGCTCTAATTCGTTAGTCACAGTTGTTCTCGATATCAACCTATTGTCGGTACAGATAGTTGTCGAGAGCTTCTTCTTGAGCATTTCGCCGAAGGGATGTTTTGAGAGATCTTTGAGCTTCGGCATCGTCTGCTGATTCGAAGTCAGACATACCTCAATCGTAATTCGGCTATCGGCAATATACTGCCAAAGCGACTCGACGTATCTTTTTCTCTCTTCCTTGTTTGGAAGATCGACCATGTTCTCATCGAAAAGATGTGTGCCGTGTCCGATCCTCTCCGCGTGACACTCTGTGAGCGCCTGAAAGATCGAGGCAGGTCCGTATGCCTCTCCCGCATGCACAGTCTTTTTGAGAAAGTGCCTGTGCGCAACATCGAAGGCCTCTCTAAAATATTCGGCCGGGTACCCCGCTTCGGCGCCTGCGATATCAAATCCGATGACGTGGATTCCATGTTGATCCCGAGCTTCAATAAGCTCTCTTATTAGATCGAGCGCTGCCATGCCAAACCGCTCTCTTTCAGGCATAGTCGGATGAATACCGACCAGCGTTCTGTAGTAATCAGAAAACTCAGCGGTAAACATCCTCATTGCGCAACCGATGATTCCATATTCGAAGGGAGGAAACACTCCCTTTTTGATATCCTCTCTCTTGTTGATATCCTTTTTTGCGCTGTTCAAACCTTTATCAACCGCCTTGAGAATTTTTTCGGTGGTGAGCGTACGCGTCCGATGTTTTTGCGGAGCAAAACGCGGCTCTATATAGCAGACATTTTCCGCGGCACAATCTATCGCCAGTTCATACGATACCCTCTCAAGCGCCTCTGCGTTTTGCATAACCGCGCAGATATAATCAAAGCCCCTTAAATAATCGGGAAGATCATCATATTTTTTCTTGAATACCAGCTCTTCCATACCCTCCTCGGTATTAGAAGGCAGGGAAATACGCTGCTCCTTGGCAAGTTCAATCAGCGTTGAAAGCCTCAAACTTCCATCGATATGAAAATGAAGATCGGTCTTGGGAATAGCTTTTAGAAAATCGTTAGAAAAAATCATGTATCTATCCCAGTTTACAGTTTGTAGTTATCAGTAATATTCAACACCTTTTTGTTCTTTAACTGTGCACTGTAAACTGTCTACTGTCAACTACCCTCACACCGGATCCGAGTGCACTGTCACCTGAGATTTAGGAACAGCTGCTTCGATTTTTGATATTATCTCCTCCGTTATCGCGTGTGCAGTCTCGAAGCTCACACTGTGGTCGATTTCGAGATGAAATTCTATATGATTTATCGAACCGGATTTTCTTGTCCTCAAGTGATGATATCCCCTGACATGAGTGGAGTGGGATTTGATGCACGAATCGATAGTTGCGAGCGTATTTCCGGGAAGAGCCCTGTCCATGAGCTGCGAGATGGAATTCCAGAGCAGCTTCACAACTGATTGAAGAATGTAAAGGGAGATCAGAAGGGATATTATCGGATCGGCATTCGGCACCTTGAAATATTTTTCCAGCACCAAAGCCACGATAACGCCACTGGCCGTCCAGACATCGGTCGCGTAATGAAGCGCGTCGGCCGATAATACCATCGAATCATGCCTCTCTCCGGCGCGGCGAAGAAGCCTCGCAATCCAAAAGCTGGGAGGGATGGTTGCAATCATTACGATGATGGCAAGGTTCGCAGACTGGAGATGATAACCATGCAGCATCTTCCAGATCGCACTTTTGATGATGAAAGCAGCAACACCTCCGATGATGATCGCATGCACGAGTGAAATCAGAGGCTCTATCTTGCCATGTCCGAACGGATGATCTTCATCGGGAGGCTTCTCGGCCGTCTTCACTGCAAAGAGGGTTAAGCTTGATGCAAGTACATCCATGATGGAATCGAGGGCGCTCGCCAGAACCGCCAAAGACATAGTGAACATGCCAACCGCGAACTTCACGAGCGCGAGCGTCAGGGCATTTAGTATCGCGGCCCAACTAGCCTTTGCCTTGGTTATTGGCTTCATCGGCAGCGATAATCCCCTGAAAAAAGGAAAAATGCAAGAATAGTAGCAAAAAGAGTTCAAACAACCCCCTGTGGTTATTAAAAAATGGTTATCTATAAAATAACCAAATGGTTGACTTATAAATAACCACTATGATATAATCAACCACATGTGTAGAAATCCGTTTGTTTACGGTATCGAAGTCAGCGGCGACAGTTTCTGGGGAAGAGAGAAGGAAAAGCAGAAGTTAAAGAAAGACATTCTCAACTCCCAAAATGTCGTCATCTATTCAAAACGAAGAATGGGGAAGACCTCTTTGGTCAAGGAGGTACTGAACAATTTACCAAAGGGAAAATTTGTAACATCATATCTGGATCTGTATCCATCCAATTCAATTGAAGATTTTATAAGCTGTTATGCTAATTCCGTAACTCAGGCAATAGTCGGCCCCTTCGACAAAATTATTCTTGAAATTAAATCCCTTTTTAAATCTTTTACTCCTTCTTTCACCGTGAATGACGATGGAAAGCCGATGTTTAACCTTGATTTCGGACGTGAGACAAAAGAAAACATCCTGCTGGATGAGGTTATAGAAGCATTTCCAGAGCATTGCAGAAAAAGGGATAAACAAGGCGTCTTTGTCATCGACGAATTTCAACAGATTGGAATTTACGATAAAGATCATAAACTAGAAGCTCTGCTCAGGAGTCACTTTCAGACCCATCGCGATGTTGCTTATATATTTCTAGGCAGTAAGAAACATCTTTTGACTGACATCTTCTCCATGCCAAACCGGCCATTCTATCATAGCACCAAAATGTTTCCTCTTGGAGAAATCGAATATCAAACCACACTAAATTGTGTAATGGATAGATTTAAAAAAACCGGATGTAAAATAAATCAAGAACATGCTGAACATTTAATTAAAATTTCTAAAAATCATCCTTATTATACTCAGCGTTTAGCACACACGGTGTGGAACTTGCTTGTTGAAAGAGATAAGACTGTGAACGATAAAATCATCGATGATGCTTTCATTGAAATCAAGAGGGAGAGCAGTGATTATTTCCGTTCTCTCTGCGAGCTATTGACATCTCATCAGCTGAAAGCTCTTAAAACGGCCGCGCACATTGAAGAGAACGATAAAATCTTTTCGAAAGATTTTTTGTCAAAACATAACTGGCAAAAGGATTCCCTAAAACAGGTTCTCGATACACTTGTTGAAAAAGACATGCTAAGTCGTGAAGAACATACATATATGATTGATGACATCTTTTTCCATAAGTGGCTTTTGGAGAATTGATTTCAAGTTGTTTATTTCACATCGCAAGACTGCTATTTTCTTTCGGCTACCGCGTTTCTCAACAATTGACGATATTATATTTTCTGCTTCCAAGCCCGATCTCTTCGGCATAGACAAGCTGTAGAAGTGAGTCGATCTCGGGGTGAGCCTCTTTGAATACATCTTTTTTTGCGGACTTACAGACGAGATCGTAGCTCGCCTGATCGATAGCAACCGGATCGGTACCTGCCAATATTCCGATATCTTCTGTCAGAGTCGCCTCGTCCTTCGCAAGACAATCGCAGTTTGCCGTGATGTGGTTGATGAAGTTAAAATAGACGACTCGTTTTTCTTTCACTGCGCCAAACGCGTATTCGACCAGCCGCTCCTGAACCGCGCTCGCCGAAGCATTCCAGTTGATGCTGAGCGCCCCCGTCGAACAATGCGCCACACACTCACCACAGCCTATACATTTATCAGGATCGAGCGATATGCCAGCGTCCAAAAGGGTAAGCGACTTTGCAGGGCATCCGTCGATACACTTGCCACAACTGCAGCATTTTTCCTGATCGACTGAGGGAAATGCACCTGAATGCATCTCATATTTACCGACCTTTGAGCCGCATCCCATCCCAAGATTCTTCACAGCGCCGCCAAAACCGGTTAGCAGATGCCCCTTGAAATGAGAGAGAACGATCATCACATCGGACTCGGCTATCGATGTCGCTATCTTGACCGTATGAAAATGTTTTTTATCGATCTCAATACGCCTGTGGTCATCACCATATAGCCCATCCCCGATGATAACAGGCGCATTGATCTTCTGTTCGACAAAGCCGTGCCCGGCTGCAAGCATCAGATGTGTCACCGCGTTATCCCGCCTCCCACGATAGATGGTGTTGGTATCGGTTAAAAATGGAAGGGCTTTATATTTTTTACAGGCGCTGATAAATGGACGCACCAATTCAGGCCTGATATACCCCTTATTCCCCTCCTCCCCAAAATGAAGCTTGATGGGAAGCAACTCTCCCTTTTGAAGTTTCAAAAGCGGCATAACCCTATCGATCAGCTCCGAGAGGCGTTTATTTTCGTTCCATTTTAAAAATATGAGTTCTGACATGGGCTCACTGATTTTTCGAATTAGTCAGTTAAATTCGGCTTTTATCTCTGCGCGACGATTTCTTGCCTGTCGCTTGACAACCATATCAATTGAAATAGGTTTTGTCGATCCGTAATATTTCACTTCGATAATCGATTCGTCGATGCCATATTCGACAAGGTGTTTTTTTGTATACAGCGCTCTTCTCTTTGATAATTCGTCATTATATCGTGAGTCACCCCACAGATCGGCATGGCCTTCGACGATAATCTTTTTAGCTGATTTTAATTTATCAATCGCTGTCAAGAGCGATGGTCTCTCTTTTGCAGAAATATAATATCTGTCAAACCTAAAATAAATTGTCACTATTATTGCATTTTCTTCGCTATCTCTATTTTGGATGTTTTCGCTCATAAATAATTTTTTCTTTTCAATCTTCGCAGTATAATTCAATCCTGCAAATACACCAAACTCCGGAATAGCGCTTCCGCTTGAAATTCCCCAGCTTCCACCAGTTTTTAATTTCAAACCTTTTTCCATCTGCCATGATAGCCCGGCGCGAAGTTCAGCGGGCGTTGAATTAGAATCACTAAACATCTTTTTGAAAGGAGTTCTTACGTCAACCTCAAGCAATGCCCAAAATTTCCTGAATATTTTCGCCTCAACCCCTCCTGCGATTTTCATCTGGTTGTCAAATTCGATGTTGTTTGTTGAAACTCCGTCACGAAATATTCCCCCCAAATTAAACGTTGTTTTCAGCCTATTTCCCACATTTTTATCGATGCTCAATATCAATGCCCCTGTCGGCTTTTCATCGCCCAAGAAATGAGACGACCTCCCCGTTGGAACGGAAAGCCAAGTGTTTATACTCAAACCAATACCCCTCTTTGATCTGTTGAGCAGTCGGAATTTTGTGTCCAAGTGCATATCGCCGATATTTGCATGTCCCTTTACATCGGAGAGAATCGTATCAACATCGCCATATTTGTAATATGGCACAATGGGCAAATCCAAACCAATCTGCCAGCGATCGGCAATGCCATATGCGCTGTAGATATGGCTCACGAGGAGTTGTTCTATCCCATCGCGGACATGAACACCTCCTCTGGTTACTCTAAGCGGTTGGTAACCATACGTTGCCATCGTTCCAAAAAGAGCCTCTCCCTTTTTGAGCTGATCGGATGACATGATGAAAAAATAGCCGCTGCGATCCAACGATGGATAGTTGCTGATGATATTAAATCTGTCCGTCGAAGCAAAGAGCAATGCTGGAACAAAGAGGATAACAATGAACGACAATATTGCACAGAACCTCATTTGTTGAACCCAACCTTGAGGATCGAAGGATCGTCACTGATGGCGATGCTATCAAGGTAAACAAGATGCGAACTCGGATCTAGTGCAGGATTTAAAAAACAATCATATTTCAAGGCCAGAGAAAAATATTTTTCATTACAAAAGTCAGGCAACCATCCCGCGCCGGATAATTGAGATTCACAATAATGATAGTCATCGAGATTGGTTGTTGTCTTTGATGCTTCATCAGAGACATTTCTCTCTATGCATTTTACATCAAAAAATTCCTCAATCTGTTTTCTGGAAAAGTTGCGCAAATTTGAATAATTATCATCATATAAGTCCGATTCATAAGCAAAGGCTATTCCTGCCTTTCTCCAACCGCTTCCCCTGATTGGCTTGACTTCATAATTGAGCATCAATCCTGTTGGATTCATCTCATTTTCCTTATAGATGTTGATGTCTATGATGCCACTGTGTATGTTTATTTGAGTCTCAATTCTATACCATTGGTTTCCAGCCACGAGCTCAGGTGGAATAATCCTTTTGTCATTATTGACAACCGCGCCTTCGCTGTCGCTGAATTTAAGATAAAGATCAGGGCCAAAATTGTAATTGATGCTGAGCACCCCATCGATATCAAGTGCTTTAATATACAACTGAGAGTAGATTATTTTATCATCTAAAAAACACCCGTTATCCAAAAAGAGCGTCGATGTGTTGTTAGGAGGCGACGCGCTAGGGCTATTATCGAGACTTGACTTGATCGCATTGACATTTTTGCCGGGGTAAAAAGGCGCGTTGCCGTAGAAATTCAGGCTGAGGCATTGTTTACCCGCAATGCAATCGTCATCGGCCACGACAGGTTTTAACCCGTTATTGTAGTATGGCACATTGTACGACCATAGCTCAGAATTTTGCAAGGCCTCGAGGTTTAAATTTTCAAAGCTCTCCGTCACAAATCTTGCAGGACAATTGCTTTGTGAATACTCAACCTTTGTTTTAGTGTCAGCATCGCTGCAACCACATAGTAAAGCTAACATGGCCAAAAATATGATTAATTTCTTCTCCAACATTTGTACTCCTTTGCGTTCATGGGCATATCTCTACAAAACCCGTGTTGTCATAGTAACCGTCAAACAGGTTAAAGTGGGTCCAATAATTCAACCCCTTTTCATAGCATACAGGACCATCTTTATAATTTTTTATGACAGCGGGAGGAGGCGTGATTGGGCCATTCCAATGGTATCCAAAATGATCATTGAAAACATTGTCCGCCCTGTGATGATAATAGGAGAAATCAGTTTCTTTTGTCGGGGCATGGAAATAACTATCGTAATTCCAAAAATCAAAAATTCTGAATTTATTTTTATAGAGAATGACGTTGAAAGCATGACTGCCTTTTTTAAGCACGTTTTCATCTGAATTCTCAGGTGCGCCAAAGAGCAAAAAATCCTGATCAAAGAAGTCATTGATTTCTTCTGAACTGCCTGAAGTTTGGCTTGATGCCGGTGTTGACCACGGAGTGCAATTGTCGCCGTTTGTAGGATGACACCAAGAGTCGTGATATTCCGCAATCATTACGCATTTGGAGTTTATCCCTACATGACGCATCAGGGAAGCCCTTAAAATTGCGTGGTCTTCGCAATCGCCACAGAATTTAGGTTCCTTTCCCCATCTGTTGCCACCATCGCGAATACAATGCCCATACTTGACCCCTGAATAATTTGGATCCTTTGCCTCCTCTTTTCCCACGAACCATCCCGTGCGATTTCCTGAATCAATGATCGTTGTTCTAGCAGTCTGCGCTCCTTCCCAATCACCCTCATCCCTCATCCATCGCATGCGCGTCGTCACGTAGCGCGCAACCGCTTCCATTTTTTCATATACGGTAAAACTTCCAACTCCCTTGCCTCTGTATTGGGCATATTCATTCAACGCCTCGTTTGCTGCAGCAACGACGGCAGGATCATTGAAGGAATACAAGTCGGACTCAGGGCCGCTGCCGAAATCATAGCCATTGCAATCCGTGCATGCTGTTGGACAATTTCCTCCGCAATCTATGCCAGTCTCGCCAACATCTGCTTCCTGTCTTCCGTTTTTACAGTGTTTCTGAATATCGGCTGCGCCAACTATCAAACCAGGCTGGTCAATGCTGCCGTTGAAAATCGTTTTTCCCCCGTATGATGACACATAGCTGCTACCAAGCTCTGTCCAGCTCGAAGACGGACTGCTGCGATAAAACATCTTGTGGGAATTTACCGCATGCATGCCGTAGTTCTGAGTCATTTCAGAATCGGCAACTGAGATCTTAACATTGACAGCTTTCTTAAATGCAGAATTGGACCCTATTTTGTAAACTGGAGTTGCTATCCTGTAATTCGGATTTGAAAAGCTGTTGAATTGGGCTATTTCACCTGATGTAGTGTATTTTTCAATATCGACGACCGTTCCAATATCCAATGTTCCCGAATAAAATGTCAGCGTCAATCCATTGTCTTCGCTGTTTATCACCTGATATTGATCCACCTTGGGTTTTATCTGTTTGATATTGAGAGCCCTTCCTTCGCTCCATTTTGAGTTAAAAACATTTTCTCCATTGCTCCATATTTCCGATCTGATCCTCCAGTAATATATGCCGGGAGAGAGCTTTCCGCTTGGCACGGAGATATTCGAGCTTGCAAAGTTCCCCTCAGTCCAGACTACATTGGAAAAGGCCTGATCGCGCGACACTTCAACCCTATAGCTTGTTACATCCTTCACTGAATTCCACGCCAGCGCCGGCGTCGTACTGCTGCAGATCGTGCTCGACGAAGGGGACGAAGGCCCGGGGGTTGTCGGTACAATATACAATATAAAGCTATCGCTCCAATCAGACCAGTTGTCGCAGGCATCCGCCGCCCTCACACGCCAGTAATACGTCCCTTCATAGAGCAAGAGATGTATCGGCATAGTGAAATTCAAGTCTGTAATTGTATCCACCTCAAGTATTGTGTTTGTGAAACCTGAATACTTGGAAATTTGTATATGATATTTTACAGAATCCGATGATCCCTGCCACACAAATGTCGGGTTTGCGTCCGTCGTTGAAGCCCCGTTCAATGGACTCTGAAGGGCCGGGGGTGTCGGTGGCGTGTAATCCGGCACCCTTGCGGTTTCGAACGCGATCGTCTGCCCCGCCTTTAAAGCATTTCCGGCAAGGTCTTTGAGATTCGCTGCAATATCTAATGTGTAGATCGTCTCGTATGAAAGATCGGATTGAGGTGTGATCGTAATTTTTCGTGTATAGACATCGTATGAGACGTCTAACGCAATAGAGCCAACATTTATTTTAGTCAGCGTGAAATTTGATTTTACAACAGAGCTTGGCAGCATATCCTCGTTAAATGTGATCGTCATCGAGGCATTGATTGGAAATCCCTTTGAGCCATGCATCGGGTTTATCCTGTCGATTTCGGGTGAGATCAAATCATCGGACGGCGATGTTTTAAAGATAAATGCATATGGTCCGATCTCGCTGCCATCTCTGTCCTTTATACCTCCTGTGAACTCGACATAATAATTTTGTTGTTTCTGAAGAGCTGCGCTTGGCGTGAATATTGCCGATTTCGAAGGACCGTCATAGAAAATCTTGCCGTCGATTTTGGTTCCACCCTGATGATTTTGATAGAGCCTGATTGAGTTTTCAAGAGATGCGTTCTGGTCGAGCTCCTTGACAAACAATATCATTAAGCTCTGGTTTGTTGGAACGTTTCCCTCGCCATTCGCAGGAATCGTCTTCAAAATATCCGTGTTAAATGTCTTCACAGTGAACTTGTTAGACGTTGTAAACTCGGACCAGTTATCGCAGATATCGACCGCCTTCAAACGCCAATAATATATCCCTTCGTTCAACGATAAATGCGGCGGCATCTCGAACTGCTGTGATGTTATTGTATCGAGATCAAACAGGATGTTGCTGAATTTCCCGTCGCTTGCTATCTGAACCCGGTACCTGACACTGTCAGAGCTTCCTTTCCATACGAATATCGGATTTGGATCGCCAATCGTCCCCTCATTCGACGGGCTAATAAGAATCGGGAGGTCGGGAGGCACATAGTCGGGAAACTTTGCGGTCTGGAATGTGACGATTGTATCGGATGTCATCTGGTTTCCAGCCAGATCGATGATATTTCTGCCTATTGTCAAAATATAAATTGTTTCATATTCCAGATTTTTGACTGGCACAACCGATGCCGAGTTGCCAGAAGAATTATATACAAGTGTAACTTCGACAGAATTTCCCTTTACATCATCTAAGCGTATATCGTTCGGATTGATGGATGGTGGTCTTATTTGTTCGCTGAAAGTGACCGTCATAGCCGCGTTGATCGGATGACCCTTTGTCGCATTTTGTGGATTTGTTTCTACTATTATCGGCGGATATTCATCTGTCCTGTTTGACGTTCTAAAATCGAACACGTATCTGGGAATAATATCGCCGCTGACATCCGGAATATTTCCCAACAGAATCGCATAGTAGTTTTCATTTGGGGCGAACTGTTCACCGGCATTGAAGATAAGCGATTTGGAATTTGCATCATAAGAGAGGGTGCCTGCAACCTTTTCACCGTTTATCAATCCTCTCCTCACCTCCATCAAATTATCGGCAGAAATCCCCTGTGCAATACCCTTGGAGAAAAAGATCATTATATCGCTGTTTAAGAATACACCAGTCTCGCCCTTCGATGGGACAGTTTTTATAATGCTCGTGTTGAAGAGGTTTATTTCAAAATGTCTTACTTCACTGTGATCAGACCACACGCCGCCGGCGCCGCGTCCCTTCACACGCCAGAAATATCCCCCACTATACAAAGAAAGATGTGCAGGGAGCTTATACTCAATTCCTTCAATTTCATCCGCCTTTAGCACAGCTTTAGTGAAATCTTTGTCTGCAGCAATTTCGAGCTCGTATTTGACTGAACAGTTTGATCTTTCCCATGAAAATGTCGGATTGCCATCGCTCAGGGTAGAATTATTCTCCGGGGTGAGAGACTTCGGAACGTCTGGAATGCCACATGCCAGATCAGTCTGAATATCGCCCGATCCGTCAAAAATGCGCTCGTTCGACGAGTCAACCTCCATTGCGTTGGAACAAGACAAGGTGGCTAGCAGGATAAAAGTGAATAATAGATATACTTTGAAATTGGAATTCAGGACAAACATAACCCTCCTCTCACCTAGGAAAAACCTCCACCTCCCTGGCAAAGGCAGAAGGGTTTTAGCGGTATGCATATATTGAACTGTTGTTGTTAAGTCAAGAGCAATGAATGGGCAATAGAATAGGATGAAGCAATGCATATCTTTCAAAAGTTACGATCTGCTACACCCAAACAAACCATGTAAACAATAAGTCTCAAAAATCGATCCCATTTGCAAGTTTCCCTTGAATTGTTGTCATATTTGTACTTAAAGAGAGTGGAATCCTATGAAGCCCTATTTTTTTACATCAAAGAGAAATCTCCTTCTGAAAGCAGCTATATTGCTTATTTTAAGCCTTTGCCTAACTCCAAATCCAGCATACGCCTGCGGCCACGATGGTTTCTACGTGGGGCTCGGATACGAACAGCTCATCCCATTTTCTCCCGACAGGCAATATTCAATCAGCGGCAACGGTCAGAGAATAACATTCGGCACGAGATTTGGAGGTTTGGTCCTCATCGGCTACGACTTTCCCTGCACAAGATGGGGAGTACAACTCACATTTGACGGCGGAAAGCTTCGACTGAATAAAATCGAAAACATCTACTACCTCGGTTCGAATCTCGAAGGTGTCGTTCATTTGGCGAGCTGGCGGGACGGATTGGACATATATCTTGTAGGAGGTGCAGGCACGACATATCTGACGGAGGGGGATTTAAAAAACAGCTCCGCGACATTTGGCATAAATGTCGGCTTTGGACCTGGCATCGCCTACTATTTCAAGAAGAGCGACAGAATGAGCGCCGCGCTGAAATTCGACATTCCTCTCAGATATACGCATTTCTTAGGACAACACCTATCCGACACCGGAACCAACGTCATCTCAGTACCATTGAGGTTATCTGTGGGTGTGGGGTTCTAAATCAGCTGTAAGCTATAAGCTGTAAGTGATAAGCAAAATCCAAAAAAATGAAAGTGCATAAGATTCATGGATGGGATATTGAACCGAAAGAGGCGATAAAACTCCAGATGTCTCGACAAGACGCGCATACTAAAGCCGACGAGGGAAGCGGATAGGTATGTGACAATAATAAAGAGAAATAAGGAAATGCTGTGAGCTATGCGTTCTGCGCTGTGCGTTTTAACGCATAAAGCAAAGCAGACAATGTTGTTTAAACATTCTACTACTTAAAACTTACAGCTTATAGCTGCTCTTATAATCAAACTTGACCGATTCGGAACGGGTGAGGCGGCATTCGAGTGAGTCGTCATCTGTGATCGATGGATCGACCTTTTTCCAGACTAGAGGGGTTTCCATACAGAGATATAGTTTGTGCTTTGGGATATGTTTGACCGCATGATTCCATAGGCTCGACAAGACTTCCTCCCTCAAAAATCTCAAATACCTGACTTTAGGACCTGATGGGATCAGCTCACCTGTAAAGATGTGGGACTTAGGAAAGCGGCGCATCGCAATATTTTTAAGATCGGGGGGATATCTCAACATCCCAAAGCTCATCCATGCGATATGTTTAGGCTCGACGGCATTCAAAATTTTGTCGATGACATCTTTATATGCATCAATCTCCTGCTTGTTCCCGTGAGCGACTATGATCGGGTCAAAGTGGAAGGCGACCATATATCCTGCCGAGACCGCTTTTTTAGCAGCGATCAGACGTTCTTCAAGGGTCGCTGTGAATCTCTCCTCATGGGAGATGATATTTTGCGGATTTACAGACCAGGCCAGCACCGTTCTGTTCCTGTGAGGAAGGTCAAGCAGATGATCTATCCGGTCGGTCTTGGTCTTGAGTTCCAATAGGGCATTTCTTCTGGTCGAGAAAAAATGAATGAGGAGTTTCGAATAATCTGTAATATCATCCAACGCGAGGCTGTCCGAGAGCTCTCCTGTTCCTATCCTGAAAAAGGAGTCGCTGTGCTGCTTTAGAAAAATGGAAATATTCTGAAATATCTCCTCGAGATTGACATAGATAGTTGTGATCGGATTGTTGGCGAGATAGGATTGCAAAATACAATAGCTGCAATCCATCGGGCATCCTGAAATCAGATCTATCACCTTATACTTGCAGCACACATGACCCTCTCCAATCCCCTGGCAAGACTTAAAGGCCTCACCGAAGTTGCGGGAGATCATGAGCTGTCTTTTTGCGTCCGATAATTCTCTTGGTCGTTTGATAAATTTGGAATCGTCGATGATATCGACAGGCACGTCACCTAGTCGTTCGCATATCTGAATTGTTAAGGGATGATCGGCGACCTCTTTTGATATCCAGACCTGCTCGGGCTTGAAAAAAACCCCGGATTGCCGTTTACCAGCAGTTTTGTTTTTTGAATAAGCAAAGCTCTTTAATTGCGAAACGTTGCTAACCATGGTTACAGCCTAAGTATAAAGACATAATTTATAATTGATACCAATCAAAAATCTTCTGCCACTGCTGTTTTTCAAAGGCCTTGGTGATTTGAGTGATCAAGGCTGTCAATTGCTTAGGCTCTTTGAAATTATATTCTAGCTTCATATTCTGACTTTCGAAATATGGATCGACATGCAGCTTCGCCTTGTCTGGCAATTCAAGCGCCTCAATGAGAGATGCGAGCTGCTTCTGGCGCTCGGAGAGCTGTGGCAACCGCACACCACGAAGGGCCTGACGAAGTGCCGAGACCTTATCAGTCGAGCTGGCATTCGGATTGGCCACGACCTGGAGCAGTTGATACCTTTGCAAAATCGCTTCCACTGAAAGCGCGTCGCGAGCTGAAATCTCTCTTAAAAGGGCAAGAAGCTCGTTGAGCTTGTTTGTTGATGGTCTGATATGAGTGAGTACTGCGAGCAGAGCCTGCTGTGTGCTTGCAGTGAATTCAGCGATGCGTGCTGCTGAGGATAAGGCAAGATTCTTTTGAACAACATGATGCTTCATCGGCTCTGTCAACTGGCTTAAGCCGATCAACTCGTGAAGAATTTTATAACTCGGCTCTTCACCGATGAGAGGAAGAAACTGTTTTACCGATTCCTCTTCAGGCATCGAATAGAACTGCTTAAGTTTTGCAACCGCTGTGCTTCTTTCGATCAGATTCAACTGGCGGCTGACAGCGTTGTCGTGCAAATTGGTGAGAAATGCCTGAGTGGGCGACATGTCAGCTGGCTCGTTTACAAGCGCTGGAATCGATTGTCTACCTAAGTCCTGACAGACCAAAACGCGCTTATACCCCGCAACTATCTGATAGGTACCCTCTGGCGTGTGCCTAACAACTACAGGTTGCACTAAACCGACAGTTCGGATAGAACGCTTAAGCTCATCCAAATTAGGGGCAAACGTTATGCGGTAGCTGTCGTCAGCGATATTAAATTGTGAAATGTTTAAGTGTTGTAGTATCATGGTGCGGCATATTACGGATCATCGATGATTTTGCAAACAAATTTTAAAAAATTCTTGTCCTCTTTTGCAAGTTTGGCGTACAAATGCTGAATTTCTATTACGAAAGGGAATTAAAGTGAATCAGGAAGAGTGTGATAAAATCTGGATGAGAGAGGCTCTTCACTTTGCAGAAAAAGGTCAAATTCTCGGGGAAGTCCCGATTGGCGCGGTCGCGCTCCTAGATGGAAAATTGATAGCCGGAGCTCACAACCTTCGCGAAAAGACCAATAATCCGCTAGGGCATGCTGAAATCCTACTTTTACAGAAAATAGCTGATAAATCAACTAGTTGGAGGTTTGAGGGGGTGACGGTCTATGTGACCTGCGAGCCCTGTATCATGTGTGCCGGGGCACTCATGCAGGCGAGGATCGGACGAATTGTATATGGGTGTAAGGACCCAAAGGCGGGGGCGATTGATTCGCTATATAACATCGCAAACGATCCCAGGCTTAACCATAAAATTGATGTTACTTCAGGGGTGTTGGAAGAGGAATGTGCTACACTTTTGAAAAATTTTTTTAGAAGATTGAGAGAAAAATAAAAAATCAGTCGCTCATCATAGGGCGGTTCGCGAACCGCCCCTACAATAATTAAAACCAGCACCCCAAAGGAGACCAAATGAAAAACAGATACCAGGATTTTGAAAAGCTCGTAAAAGACATTCATCGAATTGAAAATTCTATGGGACTCATCGAATGGGATATGGAAATAATGATGCCACCCAAGGCTTCGATAACAAGGGCTGAACAACTTTCAACCTTGGCAGGTATACATCACAAATTGATCACATCAGATGAACTCACAGCACTTATAACAGAGCTTGAAAATGAAAAAGATTTAGATGAACACCAACGAGCAAATATCAGGTTGATGAAGAGAACAACGACGCGAGCGCGAAAGATACCGGAGAGTCTTTCCCGAAGACTCAAAGAAGTGACGGCACTCGCCCACAACATCTGGGTTGAAGCCCGTAAAAAGGCTGATTTTTCGAGTTACGCCGAAATACTCGATAAAATAATCCGACTAAAAAAAGAGGAGACCAACCTCGTGGGGTATGCAGAACATAGGTACGACGCCCTGCTTGACGATCACGAACAGGGGATGACGCTCTCCCAGCTAAAAAAGATATTTGATCCACTAAAGGAGAAACAGATCTCGCTTATCGATAAGATTTCCAAATCAAAAGTGAAAATTGACGATACAAAAATTCTATCTGACTATCCTGAAGAAAAGCAGAAGAAATTATGCAAAGAGGTGGCCGAATTAATGGGATTTGACTTTGAAGCGGGACGTCTAGATGTTTCCGCACATCCTTTTTGTTCATGCATAACAAATGATGTTCGACTGACAACGAGGTATGACAATTGCAACTTCACATCCTCCCTCCTGAGCGTAATACATGAGGCGGGTCATGGCTTATATGAACAGGGAATGCCGCTTCAATACGCATTCACACCTGTCGCAACAGGGGCTTCACATGCGATTCACGAATCGCAGTCACAACTGATGGAAAACATGATGGGAAGAAGTTTGAGCTTCTGGAAATATCTCTATCCAAAGGTACAACAGTACTTTCCAAATCTGAATAAGATACCGCTTGAAGAATTTTATCGCATCATCAATCGGGTTAAAAAAAATCTCATACGAGTGGATGCTGATGAACTGACATATAACTTACACATTATCCTTCGCATGGAAATTGAAGCCGCAATATTTGCGGACGAAATTGAAATGAAAGATTTGCCGCAAATCTGGAATGAAATGATCTTCAAATACTTAGGAATCAAACCCAAGGATGATGCCGAAGGTGTTCTACAGGATATGCATTGGTCGTTCGGCGGCTTTGGTTATTTTCCATCTTACACATTGGGAAACATCTACGCCGCTCAATTTTTTGCAAAGGCAAAAGATGACATTCCAAATCTGGATGATGAGTTTTCCAAAGGAAATATTTCTCCACTCGGCCAGTGGTTAAAGAAAAACATCCATCAAAAAGGCTCTCTTTATCAACCGGCAGATCTTGTAAAAAAAGTGACCGGAAAAGAAATATCAAGTGACGACTACCTCAACTACCTTGAGAAAAAATATTCTAAAATATATAATCTGTAAAAAATTTTATTCCCTCATTAAAATTTTTTTTTGGACACGATTTGAAATTTCTGTTATATGACCTTTGTATGAAGCGACCCTTCAAGTTGACTGTCTGAAGGAAATCCTTGTTTGACAAGCATTAGAATTGAATCCACAAAAAATAAAACGGCTTTTAATTCCGTTCATCTTTGTTTTGTTTGATCTATTGGAATTGCCGTGGGGGTATTGAATGAGAAGAACATTTTTATCTTTGCCGCTCGCTTTTGGTTATTTGTTATTATGTCAGGCATGCGGAGGCGGATCCGGCACCCCGGACGAATCACCCATTTCACTCAACATCTGCGAGGGGGGCTGGATAGAATCATCAAGCCCCGAAAATGGCGCCATAAACGTACCTGTCAACGCTACAATTACAGTTGTCGCAAAAGAGGGTACAGTCATGACCGATCTAGTCGTCGAAGACTTTGTTTTGACGACCTCGGTTGGAGAAATTGAATTTACACTTACGATCGACGCTGAAACGAGAACCGCATCTCTCACACCAAACAAAAACTTGCCGGCAGGCGCTCCAGTGCTCATCTATCTAGATTATGGAAGCTGCAACAAATCAGGAAACAGCCAATATTCGCTAACTTTCTCTACGGCTGGTGATGCAGGTTCAGATACTTCAGACAACACGACACCAGATACAACACCTCCTTCCGGCATAACCCCATCTTTAAGGGCATGGACAAGGGCAACCCTGGAATGGCTTTCCCCAGGAGATGATGGTGTAGTCGGAACAGCCTCAAGGTATGAAATAAGATATTCCCAGATGCCAATCGAAAATGTAGGTGACTTTGAAAATGCGACATCCGTGGCAGGCGCGCCAAAGCCACAAATTTCAGGATCAGCCGAGGAATACACCCTCCCCCGTATGAATGTCGGGAAATACTATTTTGCAATTAGGGCTTATGATGAAGCTGATAATGGCTCCACGGTTACCAGCACACAGATTGAAATCGCAGGTAGAAGCACAAAGGGCCTCGAAGCTACAGCCGAGAGGGGACAGTATGATTATATGGGAAGGACAACAGCCGGAAACTGCGATGTAAATGGAGATGGCCTCAAGGATGTGATCGCAGGAGTTGCTTATGACGATACAGCAGGAGCTAACAACGGACGTGTTGTCGTATATCTCGGAAAAGCAGGATCGGAAATGGGAACCTTAGACAACGGTGCATATTCCCCAGATTTTATCATCAATGGAGCAACAACCGGAGACAGATTTGGCTGGAGCATCGCTTGTGGAGATTTCAACGGTGATGGCTTCGACGACATCGCAGCAGGCGCTCCATACTATGGCGCGTCGGATGAAGGTGCGGTATTTTTATTCTACGGATCTAACACCATAGCAGGAACAATTCCGGCTGCAAATTATGATGCGCTATTCAAAGGAAATAAATCCGCAGCCTACTTTGGATGGTCGGTATCGCTCCCGGGTGATCTAGACAAGGATGGAAAATTTGAACTCATCTCAGTTGCATCAGACGATGGAGTTTCTAAAGAGGGTGTAGCTTATCTCTTCTACGGAGACGCCCTTACAACGGAAACCGTTAAAAATGACTCAGATGCTACAACAAAAATCAACGGTGAGAACACGAGCAGCAAAATTACAAAGGTTGCATCGGCTGGCGATATAGATGGAGATGGAAATCTGGATCTTGCTTTCGGAACAACCTATCCCGTCGTCAACCTGGGAACCGTATATATTCTTCTTGGAAAAAACGGATACCCCGCAATCATATCCCTTACATCAGATGCCGATCTCATCTTCAGAGGAGTTGCTAACAACGATTTCATGGGTGGCAAGGATGAATATGATCCGGCCTTCAGCATCACAGGGGATCTAAACTCAGATGGCAAAAATGATCTGATAATCGGCGTCCCGGGTTTTTCAGGCAATACAGGTAAGGTCTATGTGTTCTATGGCAGAAGTGATTGGACTGCCGTAACTTCAACAAATGACGCCGACGTGACTATAACCGGCAGGTTTGGTTCAGATGGATTCGGTTGGTCATTGGAGGCGGGCGGAGATTTTAACAAGGATGGAAAAGATGACCTGATCGTGGGCTCCCCCTATTTCGATGACGGTGTCGGAGGAGATAGAGGTGGCGCCTTCATATTCTTCGGTCATGGAAACTGGGAAACCACCATGGATTCATTAGATGCGGATGTCATAATCTCAACCAGCGCAGGCATTTTTCACAACATCGGTCTTACATCCGCCTCGGGAAGCGACTACTGGGGAGAGAGCGTGCACTTTTTGGGAGACACCGATGGCGATGGATATGACGACGTGGCCCTTGGCGGATCATATGCTGAAGCAAATGACTCCGGTGGAATATATATAATTCAGTAATTAGTGTTTAGTGTTTAAGGTTTTTGGATATTGGGTATTTGTTACTTGGAAATTACCGCCTTTAGGCGGTCTTTGGCCTCCCTTTGTAAAGAGCACCTCGAAAGAGCACTCTTTGCAAATTTAAACTAGAGCCGGCATCTTGTGTTTCAAGACCACAAAGCCGGCTCTTTTTTTATATTTCACCCGACACGACAGGCTATCTATGATGCACACAGATATTACGAAGGGTACTTATAAGCTTTTTTCTGCTATAGTGAAGTCTCCCCGTGCTCCCGCATGGGGCATTCTGGCGAAGACGAGTAAATTAACTTTTCAGTAGGTTGTGTAGAGTAGAAAGGGGCCGCTGTTGATGCGGCGCCCTTCCCCTCATCGCACCGGACGTGCAGATTTCCCGCATCCGGCGCTCCCAGCTATTTCTCCATGAGCATGCACAAGAGAGCCTCACAAGTACACCA
>JBDRGF010000102.1:0-24033 GCA_043818055.1 Pseudomonadota bacterium
TCTGAAAAGGCCAGAGGTTCTAAAATGTTTTGAGCGCGATCCGTAGCTGCGATCGCCACTCCCCCATACAAAGCTGCTTCTATCCCAAGAGGCGTAGGGGCTGCGATATGAACCTCCGAAGCTTCCTGTTACAGGACGCATCACCTCTCTGAAATAACTGCTGATTGAGCTAACCATTCATACCTCCATCAATATTATTGCCTGGACCTGCTAACAAATCTGCGACCTTTACATCCTTTAAACCGCGCTCGGAAGCGCCTATTCCAAAACCGTGTTTGCCTTTATATGGCAGGAATTTCGTTGCTATCGTGCGCACAACATTCACGCCGCCTGAGATCAATCCGGAGAGCCTCTTTCCAACGGCGGCCAGCCCTGCTGATGCGAGCTTGCCTACACCTGAGATTGTCTTCCAGACGAAATTTTTCTGTGTGAGCTTTTTACCCGCTTCATTTCCAGTATCACTCCCCTGTCCGCCTGTCTCGGATGAGAGTTCCTCTTTTCTCGCTATGGGTAGTTTGCCATCTGAGCGTCCGGTTGAGGCGACCGCCGAATCCTTATGGATGCCATCCAACTTTTTGGTCTCTTGTTTATTAGTGCTATCTTTTGCCAGTGGGATGCCACCGTTTGCAACAAACTTGCCTACATTTATCAGAGTTTCCTGATCAGGAGTTTTCGGCTGAACTTTTTGAGCTAAGGCGCTCTGCTTCGGGTCTTTCCCATCTTTAACATCTGCTTTTGCGCTGTCAATCACCTTTTTGCCCTTTAAGAGTTTGTTCAAATTGTCTATCACAACTCGCGGGTTTTGATTACGTTGATCAAATGAAGCAGGTTTATTATTAAAAATTTTCGGTGTTATCTCTTTAAGAAGATCAGGCGAGGTTTTTTTAGACGGTAATGCAGATACACTAGCCTCATTGACTGCAGCCATCAAATTACCCTCTTTTACAGGGGCTGCTTTTGCAGACGAAGTGAGATTGCTTAAAACCCTCGCCATTTTTTTGGCTTTCGCGCATGCCTCTTGACCGTCATGCGGCTGTTGGTTAGAAACAGGCTTATTATTCGAATGGTTAGGCCTGTTTGTTAAAGCGGCTTGCTGTGGCGACCCACCTTTAACATGAGAGTTTTGATGTGTCTGCGAACCCTGCAATTTAGAAGCAGTTTTTGGCAGAGATCTCATAAGCGCAATGTTCTGCTGACGAGTGTCTTTCAGGCGGCCCTCGTTTTGATCTCTCAGCCCCTTTGTCCCCTCGGGCCTGTGGACTCCTTTTAACGGTTTATCGTACGCCATCTGGCGACTCCTTTCACCACATTATACAACATGTCGTTATAGATAACTCTTTGTAATAACTAAATATTTTCAATATCCACCCCTTTTAAAATCCTGTTTCGCTGGTATGTGTTGCAGGATGTGTGCCAAGAAAGGCAGTGGATAGTGTTTAGTGTTTAGTGCTTAGTGAAAAAGCAATATAAGACAAAGGCGTATGTAGCATGTGGCATGTAGTATGTGGTTAAGGCAATAAGACGGGCAACCACAGGGGGTTGCCCCTACAAAAGCATGGATATCTCAAGGAACTTGACTAAAGGATGTACGCCTTTTGGTATAATGAATTTTATACTTTTTGTATAATAAATCGTTGACTTTTTGGTATAAAAATCTATAAAGAGATATATGGAAAATCCGTTCATTTATGGCGAATCTGTAAAAGACAAGGCCTTTTGCAATAGAAAAAAGGAAATTGCAGAACTTCTACAAGATATCAATGATGGGCAAAATCTCATCCTATTCTCTCCCCGCCGCTATGGAAAGACCTCTTTGATACAAAATGTTCTCACCCAGGCAGAAAAAAATGGAATCGCGTGCATATATGTAGATCTCTATCCGGCACTCAATGAAATCGACTTTACAAATCTTTTGGCCAAAGCGATCGCGCATTCGGTGCGTGGGCCTGTTGAAAAGGTGTTAGGCTGGTTTAGAGAAAACCTTCTTAAAATCAGGCCTAAAATTGTTCTGGAGGAGGATGGAACTCCCGGTTTCACCTTTGCAATCGATAACAAAAACGATCCAACCCCACATGTTGAAGATCTTCTCAATGCTGTTTACAATAGTCTGGAGAAAGAGAATAAAAAAGGGGTAATAGTCTTCGATGAGTTTCAGCAAATAGGGGAGTTCTCTACCGACAGGCTGGAAAGAAAACTTCGAACGATTATTCAGAAACACCGTCATATAAGCTATATATTTATGGGGAGCAAAAGGCATTTGATTTATGAAATGTTTTCAAACCCCGCCAGGCCATTTTACAGAAGCGCAAAACATTTTCCGCTTGGGAAGATCGCATCAGAAGAGTTTACCGACTTCATCCATGACCGCTTTTCATCAACCGGCAAGAAGATCGACGACGAAATAGTCTCTAAAGTTTTGAATATAACAGAGTCACATCCCTATTACACACAGCTGATGTGCCATGTTCTCTGGCAAAGGGTCGATCAGGAGGGAACAACCGATGTGGATGCTGTCATCCACGCCATATTGACACGTGAAAACAGCGCGTTTCAAAACATATGGGACATGCTTACCAATGTACAAAGAGAGGCTCTGCTTGCTGTTGCCAACAAAAATGAAAGTGATAAATTATTTTCCTCTGAGTTTCTAATGAGATTCAATCTCTCCTCAGCTTCCTCCTTTCAAAAGACGCTCAACTCACTTATGAAGAAGGACATCATCGATAAGGATGATGGCAAGTGGACTATCCCTGATATCCTGCTAAAACTCTGGTTGAAAAAAATGACAGCACAGTGAATAGAGAAACCCCAAGTCGTCCCAGTCATGCGCCCCCAGCTATACAGTGAGGAAGTGCGGCGGGGCACAGCACTAGTCACTGGAAAAAGAAATATAAGCCAAAGGGGTATATAGCATAGAGTAAAAACGATAAGACGGGCAGACACTTTCGGTCTGCCCCTACAAAAGCATTGAAACAAGGGCTTTATCATCGGAAATTCGGGTGCCACTATTATTTAGTGACTAAATTTTAGTTGCTAAAATTTAGTTGTTATTATATAAAGTGGAATATGAAAACCTTCAAATTTGGAATGCTTATTGAAAAAGAGGATATCTGCGACAGGGAGAAGGAGATCGCGCTTTTGAAAAAAATCATAGCCCTTCCCGGCGGGAGGGCTGTCGTCTATGGGCAGAGGAGATTTGGAAAATCCTCAGTCGTATGCAATGTCATAATTAAAGATTTTGAAAAATCACCAAAAAAGGGGATTGCCATCTATGCCGACCTCTTCCAGCTCGAATCGCAGCGTGATCTCACACACAGGCTCTGCAGGGCAGTTGAAACTGCTCTAAGCGAGCACGCTAAAATTAAAACCTTCTGGGGGAAAATTCAAAATTATATAAAAAACCTGCATGCGGAATTTTCTATAGATAGCAAGACAGGAACGCCCAAAATTTCGATAGCCGGAGGTTTTGAGAAGGATGAGAAATCGCTTTTTGAGCTCTTTTCAACCATAAATTCACTGTCATCTGAATACCCCACCCTCCTTGTACTCGATGAATTTCAGGATATAGCCTTCATCGATGGAATGGAGGCGCTACTTCGATCAGAGATGCAAAAGCTATCCAAAACTTCGATAATACTCTTAGGATCGAAGAGGCATATACTCAAACATATTTTTCATGACGAACGCGAACCCTTCTACGGCTTTGGCACAGATGTGGATTTTGGTGTCATACCAAGAGATCTGTGGGTACCGTATATGCAGGACCGATTTGTGCCAAATGGTCAAAACATAGATGAGACAAGCGCACAGCTCATCTCGGAATTGATGGATGATGTCCCCAATGCGATTCAGGAATTCTGCCAATGGCTCTGGATCAGCTCGTTCAAGGGAAATATTGATGAGAAGATAATAAGAGAAGAGCTCGCAAACCTGATCCGAAATAAATCCAACCGCTTTCTGGAAAAGATGGCACCACTATCATTGAAAGAGAAACATCTTTTGCATGCTATCGCAAAAAATCAGCCGGTCGCATCGTTAAACTCAACGCAGTTTATAAGAGAGAGCGAGGTCAGTGCAAGCGGGGCAAAGGCAGCGACAGAAAGGCTTGTGGATCAGGGTGTGCTCGATCTCTCCACTGATGGATATCGAATCACAGATCCCCTCTTCAGGCATTTTTTGACGACTGACTCTTAAAAAAGCAAAGGCGTATGTAGTATGTGGTTAAGGAAGAGAAATGAAAAGAGTCGATAGGTACTGGTCGCTAGTCGCTGGAAAAAGCAATATAAAACAAATATTTATGTAGTATATGGTGAAAACGATAAGACGGGCAGACACTTTCGGTCTGCCCCTACGAAAACCCTCCGCACCCCCTTATTCAAGAGGCTGTTTTGGTAATGCGGTTTTGGGAGAGTTTTAATTGATCTGAGCTGATTTCATTGTTTTTGATGGCCTGTTCTAGGCGTTTTATTGCCAGATGTTGATCTTCAAAGCCGGGCTCGCAGATTAGGACCATGTCGGCGCCGGCGTCTAGTGCGCGCCATGCGGATTCGGATACGGGGTAGCGCTTGAGTATCCCCTGCATGTTTAGATCGTCAGTTATGATCACTCCCTGAAAACCCAGGACGCCGCGCAAGAGGTCGGTTGTTATAAGTCTGGATGTAGTTGCGGGCTCCAGCTCATCGAGGGCAGGGATCATCAGATGGGCTGTCATTATCATATCGACTCCCTCGTCGATTGCGCTTCTGAATGGAACGAGCTCCCTCTCGTGCAATACTTCGCTGGTTACATTAATTGTAGGAAGGGTTTCGTGTGAATCGAGCGCTGTTTCTCCGTGTCCGGGAAAGTGTTTGCCGCAGGTTATTATGCCAGATCCTTTAAGCCCTTTGATGAACATGTTTGCTCGCTGTGATGCGACCTTTGGATCGGATGAAAATGCGCGATCTCCTATCACCTGATTTTTCGGGTTGGTGAAGAGGTCGAGCACCGGGGCGAAATCGAGATCGATGCCTATCGACTTCAACTCCTTGCCAACGGTTAGCGCCAACTCATAGGCCTGCGTCTCATCCTTCACATTTCCCATAGGTGGGATGGTCGTAAAGCCTTTGCCTTTGAACCGCTGCACCCTTCCGCCCTCGTAATCGACAGCGACGATGAGATCATCTCGTTTGGATTTCAACTTTGATATGAGTTTTTTGATCTGTGAATGGGATTCGAAATTGCGCGTGAATAAAATCACGCCGCCGATTTCCTCAGCGCGCAGAAAATCGACAAGCTCCTTCGAAGCAGTCGTTCCGTCAAAACCTATTATGAAATGTTTTCCCAGTTTCATAAAATTTATTTAAAAAGCCCACCCCCATCCGGTCGTTCGACAAGCTCACGACCACCTTCCCCCTGAAGGGGAAGGGCTTAGCGATTTTGATTTTACCACATGCTACATGCTATATGCCATATGCGGTTTTTTTCATCTTCCCCTCGGAGCCAATTTGTCGCGCAAGCCGTCGCCCAGGAAGTTAAATCCTACTACCACAAGCATGATGAATATGCCAGGGATGATCGAGAGCATCGGGTCGATGAAGAGATATTGCGTTCCCTGATCGAGCATCGCGCCCCATGATGGCGTGTCTATCGGCACGCCTAGTCCCAAAAATGAGAGCGCCGATTCGATCATTATGACGCCTGCCATGCCGAAGCTCGCGTTCACTACCAGAGGGCCCACCATGTTCGGCAAAAGATGTCGGAAGAAGAGGCGCGGCAGAGAGACACCGATCGCCTCGCTTGCCAGAATATATTCTCTGTTCTTGAGGGTTAGCACCTGCCCCCTCACTAGGCGGGCGTAACTCACCCAGCCCTTTAGCGATAATATCAGTATCACGTTTATAATCGACGGACGCAAAAATGCGGCGATAGCAATAGCGAAGAGAAAGCTAGGGAATGCGAGAAAGATGTCGAATATGAAATGAAAGACCCTCTCAAGCCAGCCGCCAAACCAGCCGACTATTAGCCCTATGAGCGTGCCGAAGATCATCGAGATTGAAACTACTGCGATGCCGATCCCAAGCGATGTCCTCGAACCGTAGACGATCCTCGAAAAGACGTCGCGGCCATCGACATCGTTGCCAAACCAGTATTCATGCGAAGGAGCGGCGAACTTATCATCGAGATGAAAGGTGTTCGGATCGTGCTTTGCTATGAACGACGAAAAGAGCGCCATTATTATCAATGCGCCGATGAGGAAAACGCCGAGTTTTGCAGTAAGTGAGTTCATAAAAAATCGCATGTGGCATATAAACGTGGAGCGTCCACCCGTGAAACGTGAAACGTAAAAACGCCTTTTTCGCGCTTCACGCTTCACGAACGACGCTTCACGTGTTTACATGCGCCTTTTCTTTTATAATTTCACCCTCGGATCTACTGCTTTGTAGAGGCAATCCGTGAGGGCATTTATAATTACGTAGACAAAGGAGATCGCGATGATGCAACCTTGCACCAAAGGATAGTCCCTCCTGTATATTGAATCCATGAGAAGCGAGCCGATTCCGGGCCACGAAAAAATCTTCTCCGTTATTATAGTTCCGGCGAGCAGTGTTCCGATCTGGAGTCCTACGATCGTGATGATCGGGTTGAGGGCGTTTCTGAATGCGTGTTTGAAAATAACTTTGATGCGCCGCAACCCCTTTGCCAACGCAACCGTAACATACTCGGCGCCAAGTTCCTCTATCATGGATGAACGAGTCATCCTCGAGAGCATCGCGGCAAGAGCCGCACCCAGCGTGATCGATGGGAGGATGAGTGAAACGATGGAGCCGCCTCCTCCGATGGGGAGCCAATTGAGTTTTACAGAAAAAACCAAAATCAAAACAGGGCCCAGCCAAAAACTCGGCACAGATATGCCGACGAGCGCGATAAACATCGCTGCAGAATCCCAGAGCGAATAGCGTTTTATTGCAGCAAGAATTCCGGCCGGAATAGCGATCATGATAGCAATCGCCATCGCCGATATCGCAAGCATTAGGGTCGCTTTGTATCTCTCTTTGAGGTGCTCGACCACAGGTCTGCGATCATGAATCGAACGCCCCAGATCACCCTTCACGAAACCTTTTAAAAAGATCCCGTATTGTTCGATGACGGGCAGATCGAGGTGAAGATCTTTGGCAAGCGCGATGCGATCAGCCTGAAGGGCTTGCTCCCCGATGATTATATCGACAGGATCTCCGGGGATGATGTGTATGAGCATGAAGACGATAGTCGATACCGCCAGGAGAACAGGAACGATGCCTAAGAGGCGTTTTATTATGTATGATATCATAATGTAACAAAAGCGCATGTGGCATGTAGCATGTGGTAAAAAAAACCACCCCCATCCGGCCTCCGGCCACCTTCCCCCTGCAAGCATGGGGAAGGGCATAGCGGAAAAGAGATTGAGACCACCTTCCCCCTGAGGGGGAAGGGCTTGGCTTTTTTGGTTTTACTACATGCTACATGCGCCTTTCTCTTTCATCTCTTCACATATGTCTTCACCAGCGGTTTGAAGGATGCGTTTGGCCAGAGGGCAAAATCCATTACACCCTTTTTCGAAACCGCGACATTTTTTTCGTACCAGAGCGGAATGTAGGGGAGATCTTCTAGTAAAATCTTCTGCACCTTTGCATATATCTTCTTCCGCTCGTTTTGATCCATCGTCACCCTGCCCTGCTCAACGAGTTTATCGACCGTGATATTGCTATAACGACCGCGGTTAACTCCATCCGGCGGAAAGCGGGATGAGTGACAGACATCGAAGAAAATATCAGGCTCGGTGAGACCCACCCATGAGAGGGAATAGAGCTGGAAGTTGCCATTCTTCACGTCCCTGTAGAATGTTCCCCATTCATATGGCAATACCTCAATTTCGATTCCGACTTTGGCAAGCTGGTGCGCTATCATCCTTGCGATATCGATCCTCTCCTTTGATGTCGATGTCTTGAAGGTCAGTTTGAAACGCGGTTTATCGCCATCTCCATCGGGATCTTTGAAGCCTGCCTCATCGAGAAGCTCCTTTGCGAGCTTTGGATCGTATTTGAGTTCTTTTAGACCAGATGGATATGACCAGTTGTCAGGAGAGATGATCGAGTTGGCCTTCACAGCGAGCCCCTGCCAGCGATGTTTGATGATCTCGTCGCGATCTATCGCGTGCGCTATCGCCTTTCTCACCGATACATTTTTGAGGATATCGTCGGTGAGGTTCATGCCGAGATAGCCGGCGACGATCCCTATCCCCTCTTTCACCTTCAGATTTTTATCCTCCCTCACTTTATCCAGAAGAAGCGGAGGGACTGCGTTCAGCACGAGATCGATGTCGCCCTTCATCAGTTTCAAAATTCTTATATTGTCATCCTTCACAACGACGAATTTGAGACCGGTCAAATCAGGGGTTCCCCCAAAATAATTAGGATTTTTCTTTAAAACTACATCCTGTTCAGGCGTGAAACTCTCTAAAATAAACGCGCCTGTCCCAACGGGATGAGCGCCAAACGACTCTCCCAACTCCACGGCCTTGGCTTTCGGAACGATCCCGCGTGTGAGAAGTGTCAAAAATGGTGCGTATGGTTCTTTTAGTCTGATGTTCAAGGCATACTTTCCATCGGGAGTCATCGATTCGACACGATCAAATACGGCTTTAAATGGGGAGAGGACATCGCCGTTTATTATTGAAGAATAGGTATAGATGACATCGTCGGATGTGAGCTCTTCACCATTATGAAATTTCACCCCTTCTCTAAGTTCGAAGCGAAATTCGGTCGGGGAGATGAGGTCATACGATTTGGCAAGCGAGGGGACAATCTCCATCTTCTCATTTCTGGCAAAGAGACCGTCGAAGATGAGCTGGTTTGCTATCTTGTCGCCATAAGCGTCCGTTGCCATCCTTGGATCGAGGGTTGCTGGACTTGCCGGAATTGCGACTGTCAAGATACCGTCAACTGATGCCTTCTTTGAGCAGCCAACGCTTACGATCAATAGCAGCACTGATGATAATAATAAGAGTTGCTTCTTGAAATTCATGGTTCACTCCTATATAAGATGGTAATAGGGCGGTTCACGAACCGCCCCTACGATAATGAGTAATTCGTTGGGGAATTTACGAACAAAAGATGGGGATGTCAATGAAAGCAGTCTTACAAACTATCTCTTTTTTCATTTTTATCATAATTTCTGCAGCTGCGTTCGCGAATCCGATCGCGGATGAAAAAGTTGAGAGGATAATCAAAAAACACAGGATGATTCCATCGCAGACTTCGATCGCTGCCGCTTACATCGATGATAGTAGTGAGCTCATGTCCTACAATGAAGACTTAACACTCAATCCAGCCTCTGTGACGAAGCTCCTTACGACGACGGCGGCGCTGACAAAGCTCGGAACGAATTACAGGTTTCTGACATGGATCGGCACCGACAAGTGGATCGCCGATGGAAAGATCCATAACCTCTATATCAAAGGTAGCGGAGATCCCAGTCTGGTCGTCGAGAATGCGTGGCGACTGGCTCAGATGGTAAAACTAGCCGGTGTAGACGAGATTACGGGGAAGGTGATCATCGACAATTCATTTTTCGACGGCAAGGAATATTCAAAACAGAATGGGGAAACAACACGAGCCTATGCCGCGTACACATCCCCCTTTGCTATCAACTTCAACACTATCCCGATTGGAATCAGAGCCGGCAATGGGATGAATAAAACGCCTAAAGCCGGTGTGGATCTCCCCGGAAACTACGCCTCCATAAAAAATCTCGTAAAGAGGGGGAATAAATTCAGCGTCAGCGTTGAATCCGAGCTCAAGGGAGATAGGGAATTTTTGACAGTGAGGGGGACGCTTCCAGCTAAAATAAAAGAGCATCACATCTATAGAAAGGCTCTGAATCCTACAAGCTTTTCAGCACGCACCTTCATCGCGCTCTTAAAACAAAACTCCGTCACTTTGAATGAGAGCTTCGAAGAGGGCACTGTTCCTCCAAATGCCTCGGAAATCATAACTTTTGAATCGGATCCTCTCTCTCTGATCATCCAGCAGATGAACAAATTTTCAAATAACTTTACAGCCGAGCAGATAACAAAACATCTCGGCGCGGTTTTTGTTGGAGAACCCGGGACGACTGAAAACGGCATCTCGGTTATCAAATCGACGCTCGGAAAAATCGGCATCAAAGATGGAGAATATTTTTTGGAAAATGGTTCGGGGCTTTCAACCAAAAACCGGATTTCCGCATCCCAGATCGTAAAAATCATAAAATATCTTCAGGACGAATTTTCAATCGGACCTGAGGCCTTTGCATCGCTTCCCATCTCGGGAACGGATGGAACGCTCAACGGCTGGAGCGGATGGAAAGAGATCAAAAAGATGATGCGTGCCAAGACAGGGACGCTGAACGGCGTGATATCACTCGGCGGCATAACGACTGACAGGCAAGGCAGATTGATCGCCTTTGGAATATTGACGGAGCTTCCGGCAGGAAGAGAGCTTGACGCGAAGAGGATGCAGCTCGATCTTATTAAAATGATGATAAAAAACAATTAACAATACAAAATTAACAATTAACAATTATTGGAAATTGGATATTGTGAATTGGATATTGTTTGTTGGTTATTGTTAATTGGTTATTGTTAATTGTAAATTGCTTTATATGAATTCAACTAATAAAATTATAAACGTCTTTCTCGTAATTGCTGTTACGCTTGGCGTGATTTGTCTTGTGTTCATCTATCTGCCGGACACATTGAGCAGCCATAAGCTGTTGCCGAAGGAAAATACTACACCTGAATCATTCTATCTGCTGCCTCCGATTGAAAAGAATGTTCAGAAGGAAGAACCAAAGATTAAAATCATCGGCACCTACGCAAAATTCACACCTAAGAAATTGAAAGTAAAAAGAGAGGACGTCGAGTCTAAGACACAGGGCTGGCTCACCGTGCCGGATGGCATCAAAGATGAATTTAATTTCTGGCTGAAAATTTATTCAAAATACAGCTCGGATGAGATCGTTCTACATGACACCAAATACATGCACGTCATATATGGAGTCGTCTCTATCAGCGATATCGTGAACAACGAATGGCTGACAGATGAACAAAAAAAGACAGAAACAAAAAAGAGGATTGAAGCCTCAAAAGATCTCATCAGAGATACGTTAACGCTCCTCGATAAAAATCCGACGACAGAAGAGCTCACGCCAAAGGAGAGAAGGATTCGCTTTCTCTTTTCCAGAATCGATGAGCCAAAAAAATACAAAAACGCCCTCGGGGGAAACAGGCTGAGGGCGCAGGTGGGGCAGCGGGATAAATTTGCCGAAGCGATCAAGCTCTCGGGAGAGCACTTCGATAAAATTGAGAAAATATTCAAAAATTACAATCTTCCAAAAGAGTTGACGAGACTCATTTTCGTCGAATCGATGTTTGTTATCGAGGCTCAATCATTTGTCGGGGCGCTGGGCCTTTGGCAGTTTATGGAGAACACCGGCAAGATATATCTCAACATGAACAGCTACGTCGATGAACGCCTCGATCCATACAAAGCAGCACATGCCGCCGCACAACTGCTGCTCGATAATTACGAATACGTGGGAATGAGCTGGCCGCTGGCCATCAACGCGTATAACGCCGGCAAGGGCAGACTTAGAGACGCAAGGAATAGGCTCGGGACATCTGACATTTCGACTATAATAAAAAAATACGACCATCCGGCATACGGATTTGCCGCGCGCAACTTCTTCCCTGAATTTCTGGCGGCTGTCGAAGCGTATAAAAACTATCCTCTCTATTTTGGTGAAATCGAAAAACTCCCTCCCCTTGAATATGATATCGTCGAGCTCAACTATCATATCATGCTGCCGGAGGTGCTCCCTTTGACACAGATAGATCCTGAAACTATCAAGAAGCTCAACCCCGCCCTTTCAAATCATGTCATGACAGGGGAACTATATCTACCGAAGGGATTCAAGCTCAGAATACCCAAAGGGAAAAGCGATCTCTTTCTCGCCCTATGCGCCAGAGCTGCAAAGAGTCATCTGGGAGAATTTTATCACAGGGTTTACAAGGGGGATAACCTTCAAAACCTCTCGAGGCTCTTTGGAATCACGCCGGAGGATATAAAGATTGCGAACAATTTGAAGGGTTCGGCCCTGAGGCCAGGGCAGTTGCTGGTAATACCGGTGGGAGACTCCACAACCGAAAATTAAGATTGAATCATGTCACAAGCTGTGTTAGGTGCTCAAAAATGAAAAAAATAATTTTAATAATAGTACTCATCCTGCTTCCAACGTTTACCCTCCAGGGCTGCGCGCGGGCTCCAAAGAAATCGACTGCCGAACGTGTGATTTTAAAATACTACAAGAAGTATGGGAAGAAGTATCCTGAGACGATCTATGGCCAATATCCTGTCAAAGAGGTGGAGGTCACAGAATCTCACGAGATCCACAAACACATGATCGAGGCGACCGCCTTCATAACATTCAAAAACGACGAGCTGAAAAGGGTATCAGTCACAATCGAGCGCCCTAACTACTGGTGGAAAGTCGTGTCGTGGGAAGATCTGGCAAGACAATAAAAGGCAATTTACAATACAAAATTTACAATTTTCAATAAAGGATCTTGATTTTTCAATCTCTTAGGATCCTTCGCTAACGAGACTGTGTCGTAATTGGTTTTTGGTGTCATCCTGAACGAAGTGAAGGATTTTAAGTGTCCGAAATAACAAGATTCTTCGCTTCGCTCAGAATGACATTATACGCAAAATATGAATTGCGACACAGTCTCTAACGCTCAGGATGACAATCTAGGACTTTGTCAGCAATCTGATTAATTGTTTTTTTGTGATTGGTTATAATTAGAATTCCCACACACATCAGAAAATAAATCAAAAACACCTGCCACAATGTCGTTTGGACTTCGAATACTGCGAATGAGAATTGATGGGAAAAGAACTCTGCGATTGATATTAGGATCGAAGAGAAGAGGTTTGATAGACTAAAGGCATGAATAGATAGCGGCTCGTATATGAAGGATAGCAGCGCGCCTGAGATGAGGGTTGGGAGGAGTAGAAAGGCTGTGAGGGGAACGGCTACAATGTTCGTAAGCAACCCGGCGGCTGAAAATGTCTTGAAATAATAGCTTGTGATGGGGGATGTCCCCGCAATTGCCGCAGCGCTTATCACAAGGGAAGATACGAAATATTTCCAAATGCCCTTTCCCTGAAAGAAGTTTAAAAAGATTCGCATCGCTATGAGTATTGAAATAACAGCGACAACAGATAGTTGAAAAGAGACGGAAAATAGCGAGAGCGGATCGATGATCAATATTGCAAAGACGGCCAGCGCAACTGAATCAACAACATTCTTCTTTCTCCACAAAATTGTACCGAGGAGATACACTGAGAGCATCAATGCTGCTCTTATGCCGGATATCGGAAAGCCGGCCAGAGCAAGATATAGCCACATCAATGGAATTGCCACAGCCCCTTCAAGTATTTGGCGTGGCACAACGAGATATAATGATGGAAAATTTATCACAAAGGCCCTCATCAAAATTACCAGGAAGGCAATCATCAGCCCTACGTGAAGTCCCGATATCGCGATAAGATGTGCTACGCCCGCCCTTGAAAAGGCATCTCTTGTGCTCTGAGATATGTCGCTTCTATCACCTAGTAAAATAGCTTTGGATAAAGCAATTGAGTCTGCATCACCCGATTGTGATATTAGACTCGATAATTTAGAGCGCAGCCTGACGATGTAAGATGCTTTATCATCAATAGATGTGAGCTGCGATGGATATTGAATCCAGCCCGATCGTCCCACCCCTCGTGTCTCCAAAAATGTTTTAAATGAACCGGCAGGTAAATACGATTTAAATCGTGCTTTTAATTTTTCACCTGCAATCACCCTTTTCTTAAAAGGCATGTAGATCCGAACCCTTCCGCTCGCCCTGCTCCATTCATCTGCATTTACAAGACAACTATCGAGCTTCATCTCTAAATAAAAATTTTTTCTACCCTGTTGTTGTGGGGTTACGGCGGTTCCCTTACAGGTGTAATATTTGCTATTTTGAAGCGCTGCACCTTCGATACTTACATCGTAGCTTCGTGTCATGCTGTAATTGGCGAGTGTAATACCGAGGAGAAGAATGGATAAGAAACAAAAAAGACGGGCAGGTTTAAAACCTGCCCCTACAAAAATTAGTGATAGAACAAATCCGATTGCGGAATATATGTAATGAAAGTGAAGGAGATAGAAGCCGCTAGCTAGCCCGGCTATGAGCGTCAGGGAGTAGTTTACGAGTGGGTACTCTCTCAAGAGTCTCTTCAATTTGCGCGACCATAGACTGTGCAACCGCTCTGATGCCATCGTTCTTGTTCGTAACATTCTTGCTTTGAATAATCCAGCAGAGTTTGTTCTTCATGCCCTCAAGATAGAGCTTCGCTTTTTCGGTCGGCCTTGAGCTATACAGGGTCAAAAGCTTCTTCACCTCGATATTGTTGAGCCAGAATGAGCCGTCGCTATTGCACTCAACGCGAACTCCGCCTGTAATCTCGCCATATATATTGGCGAGTCGTATGCCGACCTTCTCCTGAAGACCTAATACGGTATTATTGAACTTCTCGTGGCTTTTGACACCCTGATCCCAGACGAAGTTTCTGTAGTCCTGCAGGGCCAGAAAGATGTTGGAGAGCAGAGATATATCATGTGGGTATGAATTTACCAGATCGTCAACATCCTCGTCATTGATATGAATCCTCCCTCCCTTATAGCTCCAGCGTTCCTGCGAATTATAGTTGTAGGTTAGATGCGGATCGAAGATCTCGCCCGGGGAGCTCTTCTCTCCAGAACGCCTTTTATCCTTTCTTTTTAACCCTATGTACCTTTCAATTCTTTTGATCATGGTAAGAGCTCTCCAGTTTATGTATCGGCAAGGTGTAACCCCAAAGTTGCTTGAAATTGCTATTTTTTTCCAAAGTCACCAGGCCAATTTTACAGCAAGATCGATGCCAGAAAGACAAGATCGCATGTGGCATGTAGCATGTGGTATGTAGTAAAAAAAACCACCCCCATCCGGCCAAAAAACTTACCCCCATCCGGCCTCCGGCCACCTTCCCCCTGAGGGGGAAGGGCTTGGCTTTTGTGATTTTTGTGTAAAAAAAAGCCCCTTTTGAAAGGGGCTTTTTTCAGAAACAATATCCAGCATTAGAAGAGATCCCAAATTGTCGAATCATCAAGATAAGTATCGCTGATTCCGAATGTGCTCAATATTAACTGGAATGGATCAAGAAGCAAACTATCCGGCATAAAGAATGTCGTATGGAAAATCTCATCAGTCAATGTCAGATCAACTGCATCTCCGCTCTCTGGATCGATGACGAATTCGGGCAATGTCATTTCGGCAACAGCTACATTGCTGTCGATGTTCATGGCCATATAGACCATAGCAAAGGCCTCGATTACATTGAACTCGGTTGTCGGGGTTACATCAGTCTTTCCACCAAGTGCAATAGAAGCCATGTTCAATATTGCGTTCGGCCTTCCGACTGAAAATGTGTTAATACGAGCCTTTAAGTTCCTCGGCGTAATTCCATTGAGAGCCAAAGAATCGAAGAAACTGAATGTATCACCAGCGCTCAGATCAGGCAGTATGTTGCCTTCGTCATCCGGCTGAGGTGGCAAAGAAGTTGTATCATATGGATCTCCGCATACTATCGTCTGAACCGCACCACCCTCGACATCTGGCTTTACAAATGACTTCTCCGCCATCCAACGATAATATTCATCGGCTACGCTATACGGCATTACCGCGTTGGCAAGATATGGCCTCCACGAGAAGGACAATTCCTCAACAGTGCATAACCCTTCAGCCAGTAGTGTCGGGCTGCACCAGATTCCATCACCATCATCTGCTGGCGCGCATAGATCCACCGGCATATCATCGAAATAAGGATCGAATGTGATATCGTAGCTTGGATTCGCTACATCTCCGCTGAAGACGTAATTATGAACATCCCTGTATTCTAAATCATTCAAACCTGTAATCTGGTCGAGCGGCCATTCAACACAGGTGTTCGTCGGAGACTGAAGCTCAGCTGGATCAATCAAAGCACAAAGACTCGTGACGCTGCTCATCATATTAGCAGTATTGTCGATCTCTGAAGTGTCGTGCATGACCAAATAATGGAAATCAGCATCACACGTTCCGTCCTCATTCTGAACTATTGTGTAGTGATCTGAATAAGAGACACAAACCTCTATCGGCGCTGCACCTGTCTGCCAGGTATCATAAAGGACTGGGTATTCCCATCCGGCAATCAATATGCCAGGTCCCTCGAAGAGATGATATCCAGTTTCAAATACATCGACTCCCGGCAATAAAGTTACATCAGCGATCATTACGCTATAAACCTTTCCGAGTGGATCAATCATCTCCTGACCTGTCAGCACATCTATCGGTATGGTTGAACCGATCTCATTGGTATAATCATCAAATCCCAGATAATAATCGCCATCGACTGCTTGAGTTACTGATGTGATATTCAGATCGATATCCCTTACAATATCAACCCTGACTGGATCGGCTGCACCACCTGCGTACGGATCGGCATCAAACACGACAGAGATTGTAGCTCCTCCGGTTTTATTCCACGGAACATGAAGTTTCTTAAATATAATCCCGTGCTTGATCGCATCATTATCAACCGACTTCGTAGTAAAGGTTCCAATGCTCTCACCCTCATCGCAAAGAAGCGGCAGGGCTTCATGACAAGTTGGAACTTTAGTGTCATCAGGACCTAATCGTGGAACTGTCTCTTCATCATATACGATGTTTACTATCGGAGTGCCATCCGGAGCAAAGCAGTATTGAACTCCGCTGCTCGACTCAAAGCAGAGTCTCAGCCCCAGAGCGTCCGCATTGACCATAGCATCATAAATCTGATCGGGTGTGACCGTAACTCCATCCACATAAGCCTTCGCCATCGACATTATGCTGTATTCATCGATAATCGGCAAAAAGGCAATGCCCACATCCTCAGGGTTATTACGATCAATTTCGACTGATGTCGGAAGAACTGCTATGGGGAGAGTCTCACCCTCAGCGCATCCAGCCGGTTCATCAGATGGACAATAGTTATATTCCATATCTCCCTCTACAAATGGACTTCCCTCATACCTGTAAAAGCAGAACGACTGGTTAGGACTGTTGAGTGAGATGATGAAACCCAGTGTGTGCAAAATTTCGCACATCGCCTGGCTCACCGCAGTTGGATCACTTCCGGCCGCAATCAGCATACCTCTGGCAAACGAGGTATAAGCAAGGCTCTTGCACACCTCAGGTAACGTTTCGAATGTTGCCATCAATGTCGCAAGATCTAATGGATCCGATTCCCATGTTGCAAGCTCTTCGGCTGTAAATTCCCCTTCCATTCCCTGATCCACCAGGGTCTCATAGCAATCCCTGATCTTCGTGATTAGCACATCGAGGTCAAAACCATCGAGCGCATTGCCTCTGATCCCAAGAATATTTCCGGTGTACTCAGCCGCGGCTGCTGTAATCGTTGAAAGAGGATCCGGCCTTGCTGTTACGACATCTCCCTCTGTGACATCGACATAGGTGAATAGCTGCATAGTGGCTAGTTCAAGAGGTGTATCCAGCACTACGATCAACTTGTACGTTCCTACAGGGATTGACGAGAAGACGAACTCACCATTGACTACCGCGACTGATGCAACCAGCACATCCTCCAGGTCATTTAATGTAGCTGTACCGCTGACAGCTGTATCCGTCACAAATTTTGTCAGGGAGGCAAGCTTCATTCCCTTGCCAACAATAGGCGATACAACCTTCTGTGAGGCACTTGGGAGAACCTCGAAGAAGCTGTCGCTGGAATTAAACGACCGCGCATTGGTCAGGCTTGTAAGGGCAACGCCACCGGAGATTTCTCCCACGCCTGTTGTCTGATCGCTGCTATCCCCTTTCGTACCACCGCATCCAAGTATCGCATTAAATGACAGACTCGCTCCCAGGATGATGAACACTGTTGCAATTAATATAAATAACCTTTTATTCTTCATAACTCCTCCTTCTACCGGCGTCCACCATTGGACACCACCCAATAAAGAAAGCATAAAACGTGCCCATTACAAAATCTGGAAGCCGGCTTGTAACTTATTAAATTTATACATATTTTTAGAACCACCTTAGAACGAAATTTAGACCAGCTAGTAATAACCCACAAAAGTGTTGGAAATTGTATGATTAATTATCTGATAAAATGTAACTCATTGTTTATTAAGAATATAAATCGTCAATTTTTTAACGCTCATGATTTATGGATAACCAGCAATATAACTAATTGATAATATTACCAATTTATTTCCCTAAATAACTCGATATTGACTCCACACAACTAACTTGCGATAGATGATTCCCAATGGGAATCAAAATCATAAAAGGTGATATAAATTCGGGGAGGTCGACGCTTCTTCTTGAACGATTCAGCAAAAAACCTTTGAGAAGCATCTATATATTACCAAACCAGACATTGGCGAATGACTTTAAAGAGCGTTATCTGAATCGTTATTCAAAAACAATTCTAGGGGACAGATTCATACACTGGAATCTCTTCGTGAAACTGATCGCCCGGTTTGAAGGGTATCTACTGGAGCCCACCGACACAACGCTCCTCATGACAAAGTTGATGGATGATTTTGAACGAGCATACTTCAAGCACAGGACCACGGGATATCTGGCTCATACCATCTCACAAACGACAGCCGCTCTAAAAAGAAATTTCATAACACCTGACCGTCTCGAAGATATACTTTCCAAAAGGGGTGGCCCAAAGGAATTTGATCTATTGAGAACATATAATAGATACGAAGAACATCTCGAAAAGCTAAACCTCAAGGATACATCCTCGCTGCCATCCATAGCGATCGACATGATCAGATCTAAGCGATCGCAGTTCATGAACAATCTGGATCAGATCTTCATCGACGAGTTCATACTGATGAATAATGAAATGATACGGATACTAGCTGCCATAAAATCGGCATATCCTAATATCGACATATATGTATCAAGAATTGAAAATGAAAGGTTTCCGAAGATCAAAACTCCTTCACTAAGAAGCCTCGATGAGATTTCAGATGGCGATGAACAGCTCGACAATAAAGATGACCCCACATCGATTCAGATCCCAATCGTCACAAGATCGCCATCGAGCCAGCTCAGTTTTGTAAAAAAGACAATCTTCGAATCGCTCGGCTCATCTGGAAATTACATGATAGTATTGAGACGTGGATCTCCAATGTTAAGCCTTATAATGAGCATGCTCTCGCTTCAGACAGGTCAGAACAAATCAAATCCCGTGATCGCAACTTTGTTCGACAGATCAATCCGACACCTATTTCCAAAATCAGGGAGCATAGATGAATTCATAAAGCTTACCAAAGAGATCATAGGAGAGAGAGATGATGCTGATTTTGACATCCAAAACAGCACAAAAAAATATCAGCTCGCCATCGCAAGAAGCGTCATATCGCTGAACCAGATCGATCTATTTCTGGAACGCCTGAAGATGAATTCTGATCTGATGAAGATTCATGATATCAATGCTGATACTTTTATAGAGCTCCTAAAACAGAATATAGAAAACCAGATGAACCCGGTCATCGCGCAGGCTGGGACAAACTTGAAAATAAGATTTTTCGAAGATGGCGTAGCCACAAAATTCGAACAGCTGATCATACCCGATTGCACAGACGGAAATTATCCAAAGGCCTCGACCCAGCGTCTCTTTTTTTCAGAGCCTGACAGCCTGAACTTTGAACAAGACCCTCTTATAGAAGATATCTTTCCCAATCGTGAAACAGATTTTGCGAGGGAATTTATCACTTTTCACACCTTCACCCAGAAATGTGTGGGCGAGGCACTCCTCTCCTACCCCGTCATAACCTCGACCGGAAAAGAGAATGCACCCTCTCTCTTCATCGAAAAGACGGATGTGATAGATCCTCCGGAAAGAGAAGGCTTCAACATCACCTCGGACATCGAATTTAAATCCAAAATTGAACAGGAGAGAATTTCCAAAGATTTTAAGACAGTTCAATTTCATGGGAAAATAGAAAACGCTGCGCTCAAAAAGAAAATTCGTTCGCGTTTTGAAGAGGAACATTTTAGCGCCACTCGCCTCGAACAATATGCAAAGTGTCCATTCATGTTTTTTGTAGAGAAGGTTTTGAATCTGAAGCCTCTTGTCGAAACCACTCCTGACATCCAGCCTCACGATAACGGATCGATAATACACAGGGCAATCGAGATGCTCTACAGGGATCACTGGACGCTGCTCCGAAGCTTCGATGACAAGCTTGCGATAAGAGAGGCAATCGACAAACTCGTGGAAACGACTTTCGAGGAGATGAAGGAGAAGATCAAATACGCGAAAATGGGGTTGGTTAAAATCCGCAAGAAGATGATATCCGAGCTCATATATCGACTGATAGAATCGGAATTCGTAGAGAGGTCTCAGGTGAGCCAGCCGCTCACACCTTCAAAATTCGAACTCGACTTTGGAAAGAATGGAAAAGAGGCTTTGAAGATCGACATCAAAGATGAGAAGCCAGCCTTCATCGATGGACAGATCGATCGCATAGATCTGACCGAGGATGGCGCACGTTTTATGATAGTCGATTACAAGTCCGGCAAAGTTGAGAGTGTGATGAAAAAGATAGAGGATGGAAAACATCTTCAGCTTCCGATATACATCAGAGCTGCCAATCTTCTATTTTATAGGAATGCCCTAGCTTTGGGGGGAGTGCTCGCATCTGTCATCCTCTCGGAAAAGAAACATGGGATCCTTTTGAAGAATTACAACGGCATTCATTACGATATCAGCACGAGATCAAAGACGCTTACCAAGGATGAGGATTTTGAAAGGATCATCGATAATGCTTTTGAACATGCCGGCGGATATATAAACAAAATAAGGGAGGGAGAGTTCGTGCCAAATGGCGCCGACTGTCCGATTTATTGTAAATATGAAGAGGTCTGCAGAAAAAGATAAATTTTCGCTAACTTTAGCTCAGGAGGATGCTGCGACGAGCATAGAGACTGCCGTCGCCATGCTCGCAGGGGCCGGGAGCGGCAAGACGAGGACACTGATCGCCAGATGCTTAAACATCATCGGCAACAGATGGGATATGTTAGATCAGATGCTCATCATAACCTTCACCGAAAAGGCTGCGGCCGAGCTTAAAAGAAGGCTTAAGATCCACATACCTGATGAGGAGCTATTCAGGATAACATCATCCTGGATCGGAACATTTCATTCCTTTGCAGCAAGGATATTGAGACAGCACGCGCCCATATTAGGTTTTAATCCTGACTTTAAAATCATCGACGAGAATGCCTCGATCACAAGAAATCGGGATATCATTTCAAGCACTCTGCTCGAGCTTCTCAATGCAGAGGATGAAGGTGCTATTGAGATTGTAAACGATCTGCAATTCAAAAACACGCTATCCCTTATGGAAAAGATGTTGGAATCGGGCTCATTTACAAGCGAGCTTCTCGATGATGATAAAAAATATCATAAAAAGCTTAAGTTTCTATATGAGAGATGTTTGAATGAGATCGAATCATACAGCACTTTGACGCAGACGCTCGATTTTAGCCAGCTAGAGATAAAACTCCTCGAACTCCTGAAAAAAGAAAAATCGGTATTGAAGGATGTGCAGCGCCGTTTCAAACACATTCTCGTCGATGAATTTCAGGACACGAGCACAATACAAACCGAACTCATCTCACTTCTGACGAAGGACAATAGCTCTAAACTCTGCATCGTCGGCGATCCGAGGCAGTCGATATACCGATTCAGGGGAGCTAATAGCAGATCTTTTTTGAAAGGAATTTCTATCGTCGATGAAAATAAGGGAGCGGTGAAAATTTTAAAGGAGAATTTTAGATCGAATCCTGTGATTGTAAATTACATAAACGAACTTTTCACAAAAATCGAAGATGATCCCGAAAATGCTTACGGCCTCGATATGGATGCAAAAAATGATTCCAAGTCTCTGATGCCTCCACTCGCCGCCATACGGATCGACCTTCCAGAAAAGACTCTTACTTCTGAACGAAGATCGGCCGAAGCGGAATCGATAGCAAAATATGTCTCACAGATTATCAAAGATGGCAGAAAGCCCTCTGAAATCGTTTGTCTCTTTAAGGCCATGACTAATACCTCAATTTACGAAGCTGCCTTCAAAATACATAAGATTCCCTACCGCATTCATGGCGGGTATGCATTTCTCGAACGACAGGAGATCTCTGACCTGATGCTCATTTTAAAATTCGCTGCAAACCCTCATGATTACATATCGATGATGGGGATCTTAAGATCGCCGATAATTGGTATGTCTGATGAAGAAATCTACGCGCTTGCAGGCCTCAATGGAAAAGATTTAAGAGAGAACCTTCGAAAGACAAACGCACAGAGCATTTTGAAATTTCTGGAAGAGGATGCGAAGCTTATGCAACCCTCAGAGATATTGACTGAGATAATTGAGAGAACAGATTATACGCACATACTTCACGCCATCGATTTCTCTGGCAGCATGGAAGCGAATCTTGAGCGATTTATCGACCTCACAAGAAACGAGGAGGATGAGATTTCGACAACCCTTCCAAATTTCGTTGGATTCTTAAACGAATTGAAATCAAAGGGGGCGAGGATTGGAGATCCGCCAGCGACTGCGCTCACAGATGAAGTTATGAGATGCATGACAGTTCACGCATCCAAAGGGCTTGAGTTCCCCATCGTGATACTTCCTGACCTCTTCCACCAGAGAAGAAGCATGAGCGAACCATGGTGTCTATCCCAGGGTGAGGGGTTTGAGATAAAGGCCACCGACCTCAATTCACCATTTGGAAAACGTCTCGAGACCGAAGAGTTCAAGGCCTTAAAATCGATTGAGGAAAAGGAGATAATCGCCGAGGAGAAGAGGTTGCTCTATGTGGCTATGACGCGCGCCATGGAACAATTGGTTCTGTTGCTTCATCCAAATATAAAGACACGAGCGAAGGAGACATGGCATGATCTTCTGCTCCCGAATACATCGGATTTTTATTTTATAGGGAATAATGTTTTTCATCCTCTTGTCGATATAGGGGCAGGCCCCCGTGCCTTCCCACCAAATGAACAAATAGTGGCTGAGTTAAAAAATACAAACTTCAATCTAACCCTGCATCCACAGAGCTTCACAGTTTCGCATCTTGAATGTTACAACCAATGTCCGATGCAATATTATTATAAATATATTCTAGGATTTCCTCCATCAAGGCACATTTCAAAAAATGAACCTATCAACGCTATCACAAGAGGTACAATCCTGCATGGAGTGATCGCAAGGGTTAAAGATTTGAAGAGTATTCCAGATCTCATCAAAACCGAATCTCTGAAGCAGGGGATAATCCCGGATGAAGCAACCCTAACCTCTTTTCAATCCCTGCTGATGGGATGGCTCGACACTCCTCTTGGCAAGAGAATAGCCGAAGGAGAACATGAATTGAACTTCGAATGGAAAGTTGATGAAAGATCCATCAACGGCACTGTTGACTGGTTCCTCTCAAACGACGATGGCATTGAGATCATTGATTTCAAGACTGACAAGGTCGAGTCCGAAGAAGCCGAAAAAAGAGCTTCCATTTACGATCTTCAGCTTTCGATATACGCACTCGCAATCGAAGCCGCAAAAAAACAGTTAGTAAAAAAAACAAGCATCGTATTCTTAAACACAGCTACCACAATAGAAGAAGATTTTGATGACAAGAGAAGGAGCGCTACTCTTAAGAAGCTCAAAGAGATTTTCGACGGAATAGAGAATAGTAAATTTGATGCTTCCCCCGATCAAAAATTATGCTATCATTGCACCTACTTTAAAAGAGGATGTCGCGGCATATAACAATGGATCCATTTCAACTAGACAACATTGTTTCCAAATTACGGGAGTATTCAGCCCCCTTGGCGC
>JBDRGF010000103.1:0-3517 GCA_043818055.1 Pseudomonadota bacterium
GGGTCGATGTTTAGTTCATCTTTCCAGCTGTATTGGAGCTCTTTGTCCCATGTGGCGATGTAGTTTTCAGTCTTGTTGATGTAATCGACATTCATATATTCGATGTGCCATTTACCATGCTCCTTGTCGTAGAGCATCAGATCGGATCTTTTATCGGCATCCATATCTTTCACATATGGCAGGAGCCATTTGCTGTTGATATCGTTGTAGCTGACTACCAAATCCCACGAACCATATTTCTCTGGAAACCTGTCACAAAAGCCGTCCGTCTCCCTGTTGCCCTTGAGATCGGAGCACCATGCGGATTTTGCTCCTTGAGAACTCAGATCAACTTTGAATTCCCCTTTTTTCCAACTCACGAGATCCATGAGGCCGTCCCCGTCGATATCCACATCGACACTCATCTGTATCCCCCTTGGCCAGAGGAGGTCGTCTGAACAGAGCGGATCGCTACTGCTTCCGTCAGGGTCGTATTTTATACAGACAAGGCCGACACCTTCAGAGCGCATTGAGATGATATCCTGCTTTGTCATGCGATCGATGTTAGGGGATTTTTGTTTAAGCGCCGGATATTTTGCAGAGATCGTCTGCCAATAGTTATCAACGGCCTTCAATAGTTTATCCATCCTCGGCTGGACACCGATGTTTTGACCTGTCGTATCCTTTTGACTATCGCCGCTTGATTTTACAAGCTCTCTCATCTTCTTCGGCATGATGTATCTCATACGACCGTTGCCGGCTAACTGCATGAATCTGCTTTGAGCCAATGTCACAGCTCCGCCTACAATAGCCGTTGCACCCGAAGTACCGCCAAAGCGGTTTGTGTAGAATTTATGCTTGTCGTTAACAGGGTCTTGGGATGGCGGGCCGCCCGCACCTTTCCAGTAAAAAGGGGAGGTTGTAGCATCGCCGTATGGATATGACGTAGTAACAATCCCACTTCCCCATGAATATGCGTCGAGGCGTGCATTGTAATTGCTAAAAGTGGCCTTTTGCATATTAGCACCTTCGCTCGCGCCGACCATGATTGCGCCGCTATCCTGTGTCGTAGGATTGACCCACACGCTCCACTCCCCTGTGTATTGGCTAGGATCACCGATGTCTAAGCTGGAATTTCCAGCTCCTTCAACAACCGTGATCCCCATCGCTGCGAGGGTTTGGTAGTATTTCATCTGATCGGCAACTACTTCAGAAGGAAGCTGACCTTTGTCATAACAGGGATCGCCAAATTTGCAGTCGAGCTTCCCATCTTTCCCAACGACTGCGGATTCGATTAGATGCACAGAGCCCGGAATAGCCGCCCATTTTGTTACGATTGGGAAAATATCTTCGGCATCTTTCGATATGTCTGGAACTCCTGCCAACTGTTTTGCATTAGGTGAGATTCCTTTCACACCAAAATTCCCTGCGCCGTTATTATGTGATGCGTTGATAATGCCAGCGACTGATGTCCCGTGTCCGATGAATAGATACATGCAGTCAATGCCGCATGATATATAAAATGGCTGCTTGTCCATCGGCAGGTGATCGGCTATTGAAGATAAACTGTGCACAAGAGACCCCTTTGGATTAGCCTTTTCGTCATACACTGTATAATCGAGTTGTAGATCCTCATGAAAGAAATTATAACCTGCATCATCGCTATATACATGCGTGCCCTTGCCTGTGATTCCGAGGTTCCAAGCATACACAGCATCAATCCCGCCGCTTGCTGTAAGATAGCCCTGCTGAGATGAAAGATCGGGCGTCGTTGTAGCCGTCAAAACTTTTTGCAGATGCGGATAGATGTATTCAACTCCATAGAAGTTCTTCAGCTTGTCATATAAAATCAGTGCCTCTTTCGGTTCTGCTTTAAAATAGTAAATCGAATTGAGATCGGGTAGCTCTTCGGAGTTTAGTTCCTCAAGATCGCGTTTGAACACATCATATTCATCCTGCCCCATCGAAAGATATCTTCTCACCGCGACTTGATGCTCTTCGAGGATTCTGTTCAGATCATCTGCTAGGGTTTGGTAGTAGAAATTTCGAACCTCGAACTTAGTCCCTCCCCCTTTACTAAGGGGGAGGCTAGGAGGGGGTTGAGAGGGTGGTGAGGGTGATAATCTAACAACCAAATCATCCCTGAAATGCACGACAAGCTCTCCAAGATATCGATCGGACATGATCATATCTTCGGGTGTGATTTCTTTTGTGATAGGGGTTGAGATATCTTCTTGGAGGGTGTCGTTGCCTCGAGAACCGCACGCAATCAAAAGCAGCATGTAGCATGTGGCATGTAGCATGTAGCGGGAAAAGCAAGAGCGCAAACGGCGGAAAAACCCACCCCCCACCGTACCTCCCCCCGTGTCCGCCGGAGGCGGATCAGCATCGAGCTGAAGGGGGGAGGCTTTAAAAACAAAACGGGCGGGTTTCAAACCCGCCCCTACATTGACGTTGAAATTGGATATATTTTTAGAGGCGCTCTTCCTCATCCAAGCCTCCCGGTTGAGAAGAACCTAGCACCATGAGGTTTGTTAGTCAATTTTTGACGCTATCATTATATAGGAGGGTAGATTTTACCCGATGCGATATTTACGTAAATTCTAACTTGTTGATATTTCAGCTGAATAATGATAGGTTGCGATATGGAAACTTGGCCTCGAAAATGCATAAGAACTGGCGGGGGCACATGAAGAAAATAACAATAACAATTTTTTTGATCGTGATTTTTTTATGCAATGCTGCAGCAGCAGATCAGCTTGGAATATTTGAAAATCCAAACATCTATGTATCACCAACTTTTGTGCAATTGGAATCGAACACATTCAAAATTCCTAATTCAGTGGAAATCGATCTGGATAAGATCTGCGTTAATCCATCCAATCCAATATATGTTGATGATGTCCAGAGTGTAACCAATGCCTTTGATAATGTTGCCAGTTATTTGGATAGCAGCAAGAATTATTATGAGCTGTGTTTTGTGATGAAAGATTCCCGTTTCAGACGAGCTACAAAACTTTTAAACACAGTGATAAATTTTCAGAAAGATGCAAACCTTCCTCTTATAATTTCAGGATTAGAATTGGATGGAGAAGAAGTCAAAAATAACGAGAATAATGTTGTTGTTGATAAAAGCTACAAAGCATCCCTCATTATCAACTCCGACTCCTTCCTCCTCCTCCACAACATCACGATCGACAAATCCAAACAAGGTATCGAACTCAATTGTCCAAATGGGTGTTTGGTTGCAAATTCAAAACTGACAGGAGTTCCAGCATCGCCTCCAGCAGTTTCGACAGGCATCAAGACGCTGGGCAAAGATATAACTATAAAAGATGTTATAGTATCTAACTTCGACATCGGAATCGATGTATACAGCAAGAAGAGCCTTGTTGAAAGGTGCGAGGTTATTGGCAACAAGATGTACGGCCTGTTTGTTCACGAAGATGCAAACCTCTCGATAAAATCGATGAAATCGATGATAGGAAACGGCGATGGAAAGAGCGCTCTCAATGCTTTCACGCCAAATTCAAACATC
>JBDRGF010000104.1:0-54917 GCA_043818055.1 Pseudomonadota bacterium
AGGTGCGAGGTTATTGGCAACAAGATGTACGGCCTGTTTGTTCACGAAGATGCAAACCTCTCGATAAAATCGATGAAATCGATGATAGGAAACGGCGATGGAAAGAGCGCTCTCAATGCTTTCACGCCAAATTCAAACATCGGTCTCATAAAGGCAATACAGGATAAAGAGACATTCGTAGTGCCTGAGAGTGCTGTAGGAGGTAGCGCCGCGAGATACATCGAGTTATACAAAGTGAAAGAAAAACTGATTGTTCAACCCGAACAATTATTGGTCAGGCGTGAATTAAACCCAATCGACCTCGCCCAAAAAGGCGACTCCCTCACGATCACTGATCCAGCTATCCGAGGCCAATATCTCATAGCCATGGTTACAGGTGGCGACGGAAGTACTCTCTCGATCGACACCCTTCTAGCCAAAGACCGCGTCATCATCACAGCCACCGACACCATATCGCTTCCAACTGCCGGTGGAGAGGGGTTTGGGGGTGTTTCAACAGTTGACCCAGCTTCCCCGTCTTCCATCCCCTCCGATGGTTCAGGCTCAGGTTTAGGGGCTGGAATGGGGGCTGTGAGTGGAATGGGATGCGCGTTGGTGGAAGATGGATGTGACTATAACAGCATAGCAACCTCCACGGCTGTTTTTTGGTTTTTTGTCACATTTATATCGGCAATAAGATCTGTTAGGAAAAAGAAATTGACCCCCTCTACCTCCCCCTTGTTAAGGGGGAGCATACTCAACTTATTGAAAAGTAAATGAATTTCTAATCTATCAACGTATCTTCCCCTTTGCGGACTTTTTCTAAACGGATGCCCACCTTTTTTTGAGCCTCCTTTTTTGCCAGGCTGATCACATCCACGATCATGGTTGTCGCGTTGTCCTTTGCAATAATCTTTCCTGACGTGGAAGAGCGTTCAGGAGGTGCGGCCTTGATAGCCTCCATCATCTTTTCGATCGCCTGCTTTGGGCTCTTGATTTTCATAAAAGATTTGATTTCATCATCGGTGAGCACCTTCGTTACGCCATCAGTGCATAGAAAGAAGCGGTCGTTTTTATAATATTCCATAACGTGTATGTCAGCACGTGCCAGCTCATATTTGCCGCCCAGACATCTTGTCACGATGTTTCTATTCGGATGAGTCCTTGCCTCCTTCTTTGAAATTTTTTCATCCCTCACCATCTGATCCACCTTTGAGTGGGAGCGGGTGATCTGTCTTAAGCTCTCTTCGCTGTACACATAGCAGGGCGAATCTCCTGCATTGACGACATAGGCCTTTTTATCCCTGAACAGCAAAAAGACCAGGGTGCATCCCATCTTATCGAATGCGAGCCTTTCGCTCTCATCGACGATACAGTCATGGATTTCTTTTATGGCAGCCCGCAGGATTTTGTCATAGGCATTCATTCCTGAGCTATGGGCAAATACAGCATCGATACTATTTACGAACTTATGAGCCAGATGAGAGGCTAATCTGCTCGCAACAGCACCCCCTTCAAAACCGCCCATTCCGTCGGCAACGAGATAAAGCCCCGAACTCTCATCCGAAAAGTAAAAATCCTGATTATCCTTTCGCTCCATCTGTTCTGTTGAGGCATAGCAGCGAATCGATAGATTCTTTACCGTCATAAATTTTCCCCTTTTTTTGACCGGATAATTATAGTACAATCGGCCTCGTGTGAAAAGGAAGAATTATACCGTGTCAGTTTGATTTTTTTACACTGATGATCGGCACAAGTGCTCGTAACAATTTAATATTATCATATTTCCACTGATGGAAATTAAATTGACGAAGCACTAGTACCTCATCAATCAAATTTTCTATACTGAGGAAGGGCACAAGTGCTCGTAACAATTTAATATTATCATATTTCCACTGATGGAAATTAAATTGACGAAGCACTAGAAAAAGGGGGTAACATGGCACAGATAGAGGGATTAAAAACAGAGGATGCTGGCGGCGCATTGCAAAATTACGTAGTCATCAGAGACCTTTCTGAAGATGAGGAGCCGAGCCATTGGACGATGTCGCAGCTGGCGATGGATATTCGCACGGATGAGAAGGTGCTTATCTCGCGTCTGAACAAGACCAAATTTATAGCGCACGGTTTTCGCGAGCAATCGGGATCGGAAACGGAAGAGGAGAGGGAAGCTATAAAAGCGCAGGCGATTGCTAAATATCAGGGAGAGCTGAATCACTTTGTTAACCTGAACAAAAAGGTTGTTGGTCTCTCTCATCCTGCCATTGCAAAGGTGATAGACTTTGGGGTGGATCAGAAGAACATGGAGGCCGTTGTTACGGTTGAATATGTTGACGGCGCTCCCGTCTTTGACGTAACGAACGGCATGCCAATACTCGGCATGATTCCGATATTCCTGTCTGTCCTTGAGGGGCTCAACTTCATGCATTTCAGGGATATTCTTCATCTGAATCTGAAGTCGAAGAGGGTGCTGGTCAAAGCCGGATTTCCATCGGTCGCCAAACTCACAGATTATGGATATGCGCTGAGCGTAGGAAAAATTCCCGATGGTGTTTTTGGATCGGCCATATATTCGGCCCCAGAGGTGATCAGGGGAGAGAAGGATAAGATCGGGGTTGTTTCGGATTTGTATTCCTTTGCCGCTCTCGCTTATAGCTGCATGGCAAGAGTCTTTCCATTTCCTGAAAGGGAAAACGCAGAGCATAGTTATGAATTGAAAGAGATTGTTCATAGGGAAGAGGAACCTCTCAAACCGTCCCTTCGAAATACCCTTATGATTCGGAGGGAGTGTGATAAGGCGGCAGCAGATAAAATAGCCAAACTTGAAGACATCATCATGGCTTTGTTAAAAGCGAGTCCTGATGACAGACCACATCGAACAGCTTGGGAGCTAATTTCCAACATCTCAAGCTTATTCAAGGAAGAGCTGGAGAAGAAGAGGCTTGGGGATGCAACGATTACCAGGAGCGCATCGATAACCTGATTATAATATGGACGTTTCAAAATTATCGCAGGGGACGTTGATAGGTCACAACCGGATTGAAGATGTTATCGGTCGTGGTGGTTCGGGTATTGTCTATTTGGCCGTGGATTTGGAACATAATCGCGAAGTAGCGCTAAAGTTTCTGAATAAGGAATTTGCGCGTGCTTCATACAAAACCAAACTTGCGGAAAAAAAATTGTCTCCCGAAAGCTTTGAGGAAGAATTTTCAAAACATTACGAATCGATTACAAGCCGCTTCAAAGAGGAATATCAGAAACAGCTGATCGGCGTTCACCACCCAAACATTGCACAGGTTTATCAATTTGGTTTTTTTGAGGGACACTTTTATTTTACTACTGAATATATCAAAGGATACGACATCTTTGCCTTTACAAGAGGAATGTCGTGCGGGTCGTTGACACCGCTTTTCATCCAAATGCTCGAGGGGATTCAGTTCATTCATGATAACGGGTTGTTGCACTACGATATTAAGCCTGAAAACGTTCTCATAAAAGAGCTTGACGGAAGGCCTGTTGTAAAGATCATCGATTTTGGAATTGCCACTGCTATATCCAGTAGCAAAAAAGAGCAATTCGGTACTCCGATGTTCATTCCTCCTGAGGTGATTCTGGGATGGGAAGACAGGATCGGCGTATCTTCCGATCTCTTTTCTGCCGCTGCTCTCATGTACTATTGCATTGTAAACACCTATCCCTTTTTAGACAGATATGGGTGGGGAGAAAATACCAAAAAACTCGCTAAGATCATTGAAAATGAACTCCAGCCGAAAGCGTTGAGAAAACTTAGCACATCCATTCCGGAATACCTTGATACGATAGTTATGAGGCTTTTGAAAAATAATCCTGAAGAGCGGTTCTACGGCAGTGCCAGGGCAGTGATCAATGCATTGAAAACACGAAGTCCTGATGATTTTAAAGAGATTGAGGAAATTAAATCTTCTTATCTCATACCGTATAAACACATCGGGATGGACTCCGTTCTCGGTGAAATCAACGACAAAATAACCCTTCTCGCGAAGGGAGAACAATCTCACTCATATGTCTATTGCATATGTGGAGAGAGGGGAATGGGAAAGAGCCATTTTCTCCAAAAGTTGCGAGAAACGGCAGAGACAAAATCGGATGCGATTTCATTATACAATATCAGGTTTCCTGCGGACAGGGAGTGGATCACGATTTGGATAAATTACCTTTCAAACGAACTCTCTGAAAACAGACATCCTCTGATTATTTTGATAGATGATCTTCATCTGTTAAATTCCGGCAATAATTCAGCTGACGATCATGGAACGATACATAAGATGATTTCCAGTTTGATCCGTTCTATCGCTGAACGAGTATCGCATCCGGATTTATATGAAATGATAAAACCTGTTCTTTTGTGCTATACAACTCTTCCTGACGACATTCCCAATGAAAAAGAGGTTTTAAATGTGCAAAGGATTGTTGGGCTTAAATCTCTTTCCGAAAATGGAATAGCGGATTTTCTCAAATCAACTGTCGCGTTTAAAAATAAAGATATCAAGTCCGATTGGGTCAAAGACCTCCTGCGTTACACAGATGGTATCCCAGGTGAACTTCAGGAACACTTAATTAAGCGTGACAGCCAGGGTATTCTTTTCGATCTTGAAGGAAATGTGCATCTTGTGGAATCGAGTGCTGCTAAAAAGCAAACGATTGTCCCGCAGACAACGGAGAATCGCCTTTTAGGTCTGTACCATGGTTTGTCAGCCCTAGAAAAAAAGTTGATAGATTTTTTATCAGTTTGGTATTTTAAATGGCTTTCCCCGGATATTTGTCTCTCAGATATTCAACAATTGTTCCCGATCGTGGGACTTCATCAGGTTTTGATGAATCTTCGTCAAAAGGAAATCTTATCTCATGATGGTTGTATCTTTCGTAATCCTTATTTTCCCGATTTAATATACCGGTCGATTGATGAGAATGAAAAACTAAAGTTCCATGCGATGATCGCCGAATACCCTGGAGGGGAATCCTTGTCACAAGAAGCAGCCCTGTTACACGCGGGCTTTGGAGGTGATGGCATCGATGCTGTTTCAAAGTTGATAAGGCTGTCGAGAAACCTGATCTTCATACATGGAAATGTATTTTTAGCTCTGGAGCTTTTGAATAGGGCGTTGAATCTATGTAGGCCAGAAAACAGAACATTGAAGATCATGAGTCTTTATACGCAAACTCTTATGATGCATGCTTTAGGTTATGCAGGAAAATATAAGGAGGCTTACGATATTTACGATAGGACTCTGAACTTATTCAAGACGGCAAACTATTCACAAATCTGGAAGCTGCGCCTGATCATCGCTATCATGCCGTCATATCTTGCTTTGCAAAGATACGATGAAGCATCTGAAATCATCAAAGAGGGTCTCAAAATTGCGGATCTGGGACAATATCCAACATATCATATTTTGCTTCTCAATTGGGATGGACGTATCAATTTTAACCGTCGGGCCAAAGATGAAAAATATCTTTTGAAAGCAAAGGAAATTTATGAAAAAAGTTCCAGATTGGAAAAGAGTTTGTCCAGAGAACTCCTCAGTCGCATAACGAACAACGAACTCGGACAGGTTTTGCTTGCTCTTGGAAAAAACAAGAAAGCTATAAAGGAGATGCAGAAGAAGCTTGTCAGATGTGAAGCAAGTGGAAATTCGCTTCATATATTGCTGGCGAGACTATCTCTGGCAGAGACTATGCGGAATTTACGCAAGTATTCACTCGCTTTTGAATATTGCCAAAGGGCACTGGAAACCGCGAAGAAAATCGATTTCGGTCCCTGGCCTGCCAATATATATTTTGTCATGGCGGCATCCTATCTCGACTGGAATAAATATGACGATTCAATTGAACAGAGCAATAAATGCCTCTCTGCTTGCTCGTTGATGGAAAACGAAAATGAACGAAACGAGCTCATGGGAAGCGCCTGGGTTAATATCGGTAATTGTTACAACGAAAAAAAAGAATGGGAAAAATCCCAAAAATATTTCGAAGCTGCTTTAGATTGCGGAGCTGTTTTATTTATGAAGGTAAGAGCAAAACTTGGTTTGGCAGAAGCAAGTCTGAATACGATGAATTTAGAAAAATCGATGGCGGAGCTTGACGAAGTTGACGAGCAGCTTGCACGCCTCCCTGAAATTAAAAGGGGATTTAAATTTGTCAGCAAATTTTTGCGGTATCAGGTTTTAATGAAAATGGAAAAGGAATCGGATGCAAAGGAACTCTTACCCGAATTAAAAGCACTGGCCAGTGACAATCCGGTTTTTCGAAAGGAATACAAAAGAATTTTATGATTTATTAGTATGTGGTAAAAAGCCAGTTGTACGAGCCTTTCCCTACATACCACATGCCACATGCGCTTTTTTCTTTTTCTCAGATTCCGATTTTTAGCCAGTCGTTGAGCAAAAACTGGGTGCGACCGATCAAAAGTGCGATACGTCCCATGACTGTGTAGGCAAATGATGCGCCGAAGGTAACCATCAGCACCCAGATGCCATAGCGGGAGACTTTACCGAAAACACCTTTGTGTTCTTTGGAATAGAAAAAATATACAAGGCTCGAGAGCACTCCTGTGATCAGAACCAGGGCCGAAAAGCTTGCTCCCCAGTTGATCGAGCCATTTTCGAATATGATGATAGGCACGATCGAGGAACGGATCTGAGTTGTGAAATCAGATGCCAGATAGCCTAAGAAATTGAGGCCTGCTGCATAACCGACTGTGAATGCCAGTGCCCATCTGGACAACCAGTTGTGTTTCTTTGAGAGCCTCATGAGAAGTAAAAAGCCGAGAGCTAACGATATGAGGTATAAATAGTTTTTTTCTGCTGTGATGCCGGGAAGAATTTTTTGCATTGTTTCCGGAAATATCTTGGGCAGGCAGTTTGTCATGATAGTGCTCCAGAAGCCCATATACATCCAGTATGCCGCGGAAACGCCCACAAATATGTGTTCTGCCAATTTATAAAAGGGATTGTCTTTATAAAGAAAGCTGAAGACTGAAAGTGTAAAGAAGACGGAGAGCCAAAGCCCCAAGACATCTTTGTTGAGGGATAAAGGCATAGCGCCTGTGGCTACACGATATACCACAAAGCCTACAAATACCAAAAGAATTGCATACATTATAATTTTTTTTGCACTCATGGTTCTTCCCCTTTAAACTAAAGTTTTTCTTTTCCTGTCTATGAAATATGTGATGTTTCCTATCAATATAAAGATAACGATCACAATGTGAGCGATTGTCTGTGGTCCCCAACGAAGAATTCCTATATGAAGTTTTGGATCTGCAAAACGCTCAAATTTTTTGGCTATCAGTGATTCATATTCAGCAGCTCCCTTGATGCCGCCGAGAAGACCGTTGAGCTGTTTAGGATAGTAGGGGAGGTATAGTGTAGTTTGTATTGCGGTTGTACCTGCGACAAACGGAATGTCCAGTGGATCGGTGCCAAACTGGATCCATTCCTTGATGCCAGGCCAGCCTGCGCTCATTCCAACGACGATATCGAAGTCGGAGAGATTTTTAACCCCCTGAGTCATCGGAATGTTTCGTATAGAGACGTTGTTGACATCGGTGGGATAGAGTTTTTCAAGATTCGTGGCGATGACAGGTATCACACCCTGGCGACCCGCTTTATACCCCAGGTTCACGAAATCTGTTCCATATTTTTTGTCGGGAAACTCGGTCTTCAAAAGGTTTTCAATCAGGTTTGCTATCATCTGCTGTCCTGTTGGCCAGAGTGTGATGAAATAAATTTTGAGATTATTCATCATCGCGTGACGCATTACCGAAATTGCCATAGGGCCGATCTCAGGCTCTGATGGCGGATCGTAATCCATTGCGATAAGGACCTTCGAATTCGGCGGTAATTTGTCGATAAGTTCAAACATGTCCTTTGTCATCTTAGTTGGAAACTCAGGGAATGTGAGCTTGAAGAGGAGCGGTATGATGACAGACAAAGCGATGAAAACGAAAATGATACGCCTGTCGAGATTAATGATTTTGTCGAGTAACTTCATCTTTATTCCCCTTTATTTTTTTTCATCAGTTCCAAGATATGCGGATTCGATCCCAAGTATGAGTTTGAGCGATGTAGAAACAACTCCTAGTGCTATACCTATCATGATTGCCCTCTGTCCTGCGGTGTTCGGGAAGCTCAAAATCCAATTGAAGAGTTCGGGAATCTGCAGGAAGGAGAGTGATTCAGGGAGCCAGCTTGTCAGAGCTGTTCCCACAAATGTTCTTCCGAGGAGTATTATAAAAGCGGATACGAGTAGTATCGTTGCTTCCCTGTTTTTGGCCCTGAATGCCCTGTAGGAGGCGCTGGCTACAAAAAAAGCGAGCAACGAAAACATGGTGGATGCCAGCGGTGTGTATACATAGTCGAAAATGTAGCCGGCAAGAGCGTTCGGATCAGATATTTCTCCGGCCCATCCCCCAGGATTGCCGATTTTGAACATGCCCGCAGCCATCATAAGTAGGAAGGAAATTATAGCGACAAGGCTGTATCCCCATCCCTCGTGTTTCTTGTAGGTTTTGGATATGTGATAGAGTAAGAGGTTGCCACCGCCGAGAATAAATGCGAATGCCTGTAAGACATTAAACCAGACCGAAAAATCCTCTCTCAATGAACCAAACGGCTCCCTGGGAATAAATCTTGCGAGTATAAATATAGTGCCGGTTATAAAAGCTATTAACAGTGGAATTTTCTTTTTCATTTTTACATCTCCCGGATAAGGTGTTTATCGATCAAATCAAACAGTTGTGAAGAATTTGATCACAAAATCAGTTATCTGATTAAAGACCGCAGAACCGCTGTAACTTGCTATCGTTGCTGATATAGCTCCAAGGCCGATAACAAACATAGCAACAAGCTTGCCTAAATCCTGTCCCTTTAAGCTGCCGATCTCCTGTGGGCTTTGTGAGAGATAGGCGCTCGCCGCAAAGAGCTCCTCGCCGATCAGCGTATAGTCGCAGGCAGCGATGAAGAAGGGTAACTGTGACGGCATAGCAGTGCCGGCAATCTGAATAGCGCCGACAGAGTTTCCAATTTCGGCCAGGATTAGACTTTCTGCAAAGAACGCACCCATATAAAAGCAGGTTGCTGGTTTGTCCCTGACCATGAGTCCGTTCACATGGGCGACAAAGGCAAATTGCTCGTCGGTGACGTAAAAGATATTTTGCTCGTTATAGGCATCCGGCCTTCCTGCAGCAAGAAACGCCCCTTTGACTATCTCCCTTGCTGTTGTCATGACTAGAGAGCGGCAGGTCGGTACCATGATCGGGGTGTCATATTCGGCAACCTTTTGAGATACCATGCTTAAGATGTTCAATCCTGCCATCGTCTGGACATCATCCATATCCTGAATTCCGGGGATATAGAGGATCGGCCTTCCCATCTCTGTTGCGCGCCCGATAGCCTCTTCTATAGCGTCGAGTCCTGCGATTTTTCTTATATAGTATTTCTTTCCCCTTCGGCTTGTTTCTATATAGTAGAGGATGGCAACGGTGATGATCAAAGCCAGTATCAGGAAGTAGGTCATCTTCGTATCAAACCACTGAGGTTTGGATATGACGGAGGCATCGGCATCTATAAAGGCCTTTGTTCCCCATTTGCTGATTAGGGCTATTCTGTAAAAGTATTCAGTTCCATCTATAGTAGTCTTATCTGCATATGTAGTCTCTCCGGGTTCGATAGTTGCAACAGTTGTAAAAGGTGCATCCTTCGCATCCCCTCTTAAAATCTCTATGGTGACGGGAATGAATTTGGCATCGGTGATATCCCAGGAAAGGGTGACCGATTTCCCCCCATCATCCGGAGTATCTATGGCCTTAAGCGTACCATTTACTTTCGCAGAAGATACCAGAAAGACAGGAATTGATAGAATTACAACAGCTGAGATTAACAGGATTTTTTTCATTATTGACCCCCACTGCATTATTGACCCCCACTGATTGATCGGTGTGAACTATAATAATTATGAAGAGTTATCAAGATAAAAAACAAAAAATCGTATGTAACATCTAAGCGCGTAGCGTCGTACGTTAAATATGAAGCGCAATAAAAAGGGGTATTACGTTTCACGCTTCACGCTTCACGGGTGGACGCTTCACGGGTTTTTTACGATTCTATAATCTCAATATTCGCCCTTGGTATCACGACTTCGTTGTGGTCGATTTCGACTTTGCAGACTCTTGCCATGGATGAGCTCTCAAGTCTGACTAGTTCGGATGGTAATTTGGTGACGATGCCGATTTTGCCGAAGTAGGGTTCCCTGATTATTCTTACTGAGCTTCCAACTGTGATTCCGTTTGTTGAGATGTTGCGGATCTTGAACTCCTCCTGATACATGTCGCCAACAGGTATTATGATCTCAGGTCTCAAAACGCCTGCCCTGATCTGTGTCGCGCCGTTGATGCATGCAAATTTACCCTCGTTTTTCTTGAGCAGGTTGTAAGTTCTGCTGCTCATCTCAATGCTGCTGAATCCCTCAGTGATGATAACCGAAATTCCCAGCTTTTCGGCCCCTGTGATAGCAACCCCGATATCGGCTTTGATGAAGCTTCTTAAATCCTGATCGTCGATTCCGCCGCTGATGATACCTTTTACGCCAAGCGATACGGCCTTTCTCAGGGCATCGGCTGTTACTATTGAGCCTCCAACTACTATCTTTCCTCTGTGCTCCGACTTTATCTTTGTGTGATCGAGCGGTTCATCGGGGGAGTTACATGCGAAGACTATATCGCCATTTGTCTCTCCGCCGATTCCAAATATTCCCTGAATTAAAGCCGCGTGTGTCTGGATCTTAACCCCTTCATGGGGAAAGACCTCTGTGATGACCCCGTCGATATAAGCTTTTACCTGGACTGGGGTAGGGGGAGATCTTAAAATAACCTGTCCCGTTATTGAAGATATACTCTCAATCTTTCCGTCGATCTTCGAGTGAGCCTTTGATTTAAAAAAACCGAAGAAACCTTTAGTCTCGGCGATCAGCTCATTTCTCTTAACTTCGTCCCCCTCTTTTTTTAGCATGGCACCCATGACTTCGTCGGGGCTGACATTTAAAATATGTGAGAAATTCATAGGAAAGACATTCCCCGGGAGATAAGTCTCTGCAACGATGTCATCGGCTTTTACGATATCTCCCTTTTTAACCACTACTTCGCCCTTGATGGGGAGTATCCTGCTTTTTATTATGAGCTGATTCTCTGCAACTTTGAGCCCTGGGGTATATGCGTGTGCCATAGTCCTATCCCTTATTTTGTTATGTTTTGCTGATAAGCTTCAAACTCTTTTAGCCATGCGGACTGTTTTTCAATTCTCTTTCGTTCTTCCGTTGGAATTAAGAGTGGCCGTCCGCGACAATCGAGTATTAAGCCGACTGTGCCGCCTCTGACAGTTGTTTCAACGAGCTTGCCCGATCCATTGCCAAGGTCAAATCCGCGAGCAGGGTAAGCTTTGAGTTGAGCAGTTTTGCCATCCGGGATTCTTATCAGTCTGAGACTTCCAAAGGCCATTTCCTCTTCTATCACCTTCCCATCAGGCATGGTGAGATGGAATTTCAGACATGTCTTTCCCTCTTTTCCGACGCCTGTCGGAGTTACTGAGGTGCCGAGATAGATCATACAATCTTTTTTGAAAACTTCAGTTGCAGCATTTTTGTGTACCTGAGTTAAAACCCCCAGATGTGGCATCATGAAGATGCTGTCCTTTGCAAGCAAAGTAATATGCTCGGGCAGGAAGGAATCGATAAGCATCATCGCAGTCTGTTCCATTCTCGGTGCGTGGGAAAGGACTCCGCCCGAAGCGACCAGTAGATTTAAATGAGGCATTTTTATCAGCGTTGAGGCGGAAGCCTTCTGGTCGAAGACATCCCCGATCGTTCTTTGTTTTTGCACGCCTTTCAACTCAGTTGCAAATTCCTTATGTTGTTCAAAGGCGAGTCTCAAAGCCTCTCTTGCGACTGCCTGTTCCATGATCAGATCTTCGATTGTCTGTGGAATCGTTGTCGGCCTGATCATCTTGTTCTTGATGCAGTTTCTTAAGTTTCTCTCGTCAATTTTGAAGGGAATCCATCTGATGATATTTTCAAGTCCTGCTTCAGCTAGCACGTTCGAAATAGAATAGCTCATTCCGAGATTGGCCGAGACTGTTCTGTTGAAATTATTGTCGAATACGCTGAAGACGTCGGTGGTTGCTCCGCCGATATCTACGCCGACCGCGTTGATGTTGTCCTGTTCTGCAATCGTCTTCAGTATCAATCCAACAGCGGCAGGGGTTGGCATGATCGGCGCATTTGTCCACGACATCAGCTTTTGATATCCCGGTGCCTGTGCCATGACATGTTCGAGGAATAGATCGTGGATCTTTTCCCTTGCTGGGCCTAAATTCTCATATTCAAGGACTGGCCTTAAATTAGCGCATATATAAAGCTTGGTCTTTTTTTCAAGCGATTTTGAAACTTCAGGGATCGCCATCTTGTTGCCAGCGTAGATTACAGGAAGCTTATAGGAGCTGCCGAGCCGTGGCGTTGGATCCGCTGCGGATATGAGTTCAGCGAGCTCGACCACATGTGTTTTTGTACCGCCATCTATGCCTCCTGATAGCAGGATCATATCAGGTCTCAGCTGGCGAATCTTTTCTATCTGCTCATAGGGAAGTCTTTTGTCGTTATGCGCTATGACATCCATGACGATCGCTCCAGCGCCCAGAGCTGCTCTCTCAGCGCTTTCAGCAGTCATAGACCGCACCACACCGGCCACCATCATCTGTAAGCCTCCTCCCGCGGAGGAAGTGGAAATGTAGATATCGCATCCGACGCTTCCCTGAGCTGGTGTGATGATCTTTCCATTTTCGTCGATAAGCTTTCTCTTCGAGAGCTCGCTTATCTCAGCTACGGCATTTAAGACTCCGAGCGTGACATCTTCAAAGGGGGCTTCAACGGTAGTTGGAGCCTCTCCTCTGTATGTCTGACGATAAGAACCATCGATCTTTTCGATCAGGATCGCCTTGGTCGTCGTTGAACCGCAGTCGGTGGCAAGGATAACTCTAATCTCTTTGTTTTTTTTCTGGTTCATCGTTTTCTCTTTCAATTCTTATTATTAGTTCTTCAATGCTGTTTCTATGTTCAAGCAGTTTGGAAAAATGATCATATTCGTCGCAGCTCAGTATAGAATCAACAATCGGCCGGAAAAAAACCAATGTCTGACTGCCGATGTAATTCAGCGGTTTTACGCTTTCAAGGGCAATCACTGCAGGGATGACAAGCCCTAGTTTGACTATCTTCCGCGCAATTTTATCCATCAATTCATAATCGTAATCGGTGAAGTGGTATTCACCCTTTTTTTCTATGGCAAAGGCGCGTTTAAAGCCATCCCAAAAATTCTGTTTTTTTTCAGCCGACTCTTTCATCACCTTGCTTGTTCCCCTTAAAGCGTTTTTCTACCTTGATCGATATTTCTCACTATAAAATCAAATGCATCGTCTGGTGTTGTTTCGTTTGTCAAAATATACGTACCTCTGAATTTTTCGAGGCGTGAACGAAATGCAAAAGGGGAGAGCAATATGCCATTTCTGTCCCTGTGTGCGCTTTTAAACTCGTTCCAACTCTTGTTTATGCTTCCTAACGGATAAGTAACTACCAGGCCACTTCCATCAAGACTGACATTTGCAGGGAGGATAAAACGCCTCTGTTCAATGAGTAATATGATAAGAATTAAAAATGCTAAGATGTAGCTCCGCATTAACACCAGCGCAAGCGCGATGAAGAGGGTATTCAGCGTGATCATTAAAATTGCTTTATTGATCTTCTCTTTGAAAGGCCATATGTGCCAGGTGATTTTCAAGTCTTTACTTATCTTTCTCCCCTCAGATATCTATATGAATTCACTAATCTATAACGGATTTTGTGATTAAGTCAATGGCAAGATTGTTCAAAGATAAAAAAATTATCTTTCGAGTTTTGCCCTTAATGATCCCAGCTCGGAGATAATTTTTTCAACGAAGTGAACCAGATTTTTTTGACACTCTAAATCATTATTTGACAGAAAATCTTGTGCTGAAGCGATCAGATCGTCGATTTTTTTCACAGCGACTGAGGGGGATGCTCTGGTTTCAAGAGGCTCTTTGGCCTTAGGTCTGCTCTGTTTTCTTCTGAAATACTTTGAAATGATATTAGGCAACGCATCAAGGCTCTCAGCCCTCTTGGAGATGTATTCAGCCGCCCCTTTTTTTGCCAGCTTAGCTGACATCTGGGCATCATCGACACCCGATATGACTATAATTGGAGTGCCACTTGCCATATCGGAAAGTCTGCTAAAATGATTCAAAAGGGATGTCTCCCCCAGCATGCAGTCGCTCAATATCAAATCATACTGATTCTGTCGTAAAAGCTGGATCGCTTTATCGAGGTCATCGACCGTATGGATGATTATGGGCGAAAAATGGCGATCAAAAATCTCGGTCAGCAGTTCAGCGTGACTCGCGTTCTCCTCTATGAGGAGAACGATTTTTGGTTCTGTCCTTATCGAATGATCATCATTTGTTTTCATTTGATATTGAGAGCTCTTTTCACCTGATCGACCTTGTCTGTCTTCTCCCATGTGAATTCCGGTTCATTTCTCCCGAAATGTCCACCTGAAGCAGTCTTTCTGTAGATCGGACGGAGCAGGTTGAGCTCTTTTATGATGCTTGCCGGTTTTAGAGGGAAGATTTCCTTCACGGCTAACAGTAGCTGGTCGTAATCCCCAGCGAAGGTTCCGAATCCGTTGATTAGAAGGGAAACCGGCTCAGGATAGCCGATCGCATAAGCAATTTGTACTTCGCATCGTTCCATGGCGCCTGCAGCGACCAGATTCTTTGCGATATATCTAGCGGCATATGATGCGCTTCTGTCGACCTTTGATGGATCTTTGCCGGAGAATGCGCCGCCTCCATGGCTTCCCACGCCGCCGTAAGTATCAACTATGATTTTTCTGCCGGTCAGTCCGCAATCGGCCTGTGGGCCACCCATCACAAATCGTCCGGTTGGATTGATAAAATAATTTGTCTTTTCTGTGACATTCTGATCGGCCATTATCGGATCTATGATTTGTTCTCTCACTGTCTTCTGTAGCTCTTCATAGCTAACATCAGGATCGTGCTGTGTTGATAATACAATAGTTTCGATTCTGACCGGCTTGTTGTTTTCATAAAGCACTGTCACCTGGGATTTGCCGTCAGGTCTTAGGAATTTTACATTGCCATTGTCCCTGGCTTCCGTGAGCCGTCTTGTCAAACGGTGTGCCAGAGTGATTGGAAGGGGCATCAACTCAGGAGTTTCATTGCATGCATATCCAAACATGACACCCTGATCGCCGGCTCCCTGCTCTTTGAAGAGGCTCTCAGTTGCTGTGACACCTCTTGAAATATCTGGCGATTGTTTGTCCAGAGAGACTACAACCCCGCAAGTCTCCCAGTCAAAACCCATATCGCTGTGGTTGTATCCGATATCCTTGATGGTATTTCTCACGACTTTGGGATATTCAACAACTGCTTTTGTAGTGATTTCACCGGCTAGAACTGCCATGCCTGTTGTTACCATAGTTTCACATGCTACTCTGGATGTCGGATCCTGTTCGAGGATCGCATCCAGGATTGAATCAGAGATCTGGTCAGCAACTTTATCAGGGTGACCTGCAGTGACTGATTCCGAAGTGAAAAGATAATAAGGTAAACTTCTCATAATGACCCCACCTTTCTTTATGTTTAATCGTTTAAGTCCGGGAATTTATATTAATTGTTTAAGTGATGTCAAATGTTATGTTGGCCTTCTAGAGGGGCTGTTTGCTTATGTAGTGCCAAATTTTTGTAGATTAGCGGGTATGAAGGATTCAAATTCCTTTTTAAGATATTCTTCCACCTCAGACGCAGTAGAGTAGGTCATGGCATTTTCTACAACATTCTGAATTTTCTTTATGTCAATCGAACGGATGATTTTTTTTGCAAAAGGGATCGAGGCTGGATTCATCGATAAAGAATCGAACCCGAGTCCCAGCAGCAACGGTATGAAGAAAGGATCGGCAGCAAGCTCTCCGCAAAGTGAGAAAGGAATGTTGTGTTCCTTAGCAACATTTGCAACCTGTTTTACCATTCTTATAATAGATGGGTGAAATGGTGTGTAAAGATAACTCACCAGTTCGTTGACCCTGTCGATTGCGAGGCCGTATTGGATGAGGTCATTTGTCCCGATCGAGAAAAAATCGCTCTCCTTTGCAAGTAGATCAGCTATGAAAACCGCAGCAGGAACTTCTATCATGATTCCCAAAGGGATATTTTCGACAAATGTCTTATTCTGCGCAATGAGTTCGTTTTTGACTTCTGCAATGATCTTTTTGACAGCTCTTACCTCTTCAACATTGGATATCAGCGGCAAGAGTATTTTAAGATTTCCATGTGGGCTGGCCTGATAAAGAGCTCTCAGCTGCCTCTTGAACATAGGCCTTTCCCTCAGGCAGAGCCTGATGGAGCGAAGTCCCAACGCGGGGTTGGTCTGTTTGTTATAGCGGCTGCTCTTAGGCAGTTTGTCTCCGCCTAGATCTACGGTTCTTATGACTACCGGTTTTGGATTTAGCGCTTTTAAGACTAATGAATAGTTTTCAATCTGTTCATCCTCAGAAGGCTCTTCGACCCGGTTGAGGAATAGATATTCCGTCCTGTACAGTCCCACCCCTTCAGCTCCATGTTGGATAACGGATGGTATCTCATCGACGAGCTCGATATTTGCAAATATGCTGATAGTCTTTCCATCTTTTGTCTCAGCAGCGAGTTTGGTATCCTGCATCAGGAGACTCTCCAGCGCCTGATATTTGTTTTGAGCGGCTTTATAGCTGTTAAGCTCCGCTGGGGTAGGATTGGCTATAGCTATTCCCTTGAGACCGTCCAAAATTATTTTGTCGTTCTCGTCAAAAGCCGCAAGGGCGTTTTCGATGCTGAAGAGGGCAGGGATTCCGAGCGATCTTGCGATGATTGCGCTATGAGATGTTTTCCCTCCAACTTCCATTATAAAGCCTTTGACTCTTTCGTGTGGAAAAGTGGCAATATCTGCCGGTGAGATGTCGCGAGCTATCAGAATCCATTCCCCTTCCGGAACAGTTTCTATGTGAGAATCTGTTTCGCCGCTCAAATTTGAGATCAGTTGTTTTCCAATATATTCCAGATCCTGTTTTTTTTCTTTGAAGAAGTCTTCATCGAGATTCATAAATGAGAGTTTGATCTGGGAAAGGGTCTTGTCCAGAGCCCATTCAGCGTTGATCTTCTCGGCAGTGATATGTTCGATAGTCGTTTTTATGAGCATGTCATCCTGAAGGAGAAGGCGCTGGGACTCAAGAATCCCAAGTTGGTCGGTTTTTTGAAACTGGCTCAGTTTCGATTGAACATTCAAAAGTTGTCTTATAGAAAGATTGAGTGCTTGTTTGAATCTCTCAATTTCACTGTTGACATCCTCGTCCCGAATCCAGGTCTTTGTGGGTAATAATTTTGGGGGATTTATTCTTCTCACCTGGCCTATGGCAATTCCGGGAGATGTAGTATGAGTGTGAAGCCTCTTGTGTTTATCCCTCATTGTAGCTCTCCAAATTTGCTTTTTATCAATTCTCCCAGAGCAAGAAGCGCTTCTTCTGCGTCGTGTCCGATCGATGTTATTTCAATCACGGAACCTTTGCTCGCAGCAAGCATAAGAACTCCCATGATGCTTTTGCCGTTAACCTCGATGTTGTTTTTTTTCACAACGATCTCGGATGCGAACCTGTTCGCAATCTTCACAAAATTTGCAGCTGCTCTTGCGTGCAGGCCGAGCTTGTTAATAATTTTAAAATTACGTGTTAATTTCTGGTTTTCTTTCATTTTTCGTCTTCTGTTCGCTATGCAATATCTGGTTTGCGATTATAATGTTTTTTTGTCCATATTCCCTGATGAAGGGAACAACCTCTTCCAGTTTCGAATCGGATGAGATACATACCAGCTTCACCAGCATTGGAAGGTTGAAGCCGGATATAACTTCGATCTTTTTGTCCGATAAACATGACAGACAGATGTTAGATGGAGTGCCGCCAAACATGTCGGTGAGGATGATTATACCATCTCCATCATCCACCTGTTTTACCGCATCTGAGATCTGTTCGCGGATGAACTCGGTAGGCTTGTCCGAATCGATATCGACACCGATTATATGTTTTGCGGATGGCATGATATGTTTTGCTGCTTTGACCATCTCGGTGCCTATTGCTGCGTGTGCTACGACTATAATTCCAATCATTCTACCTCCTCCCTTGTTGTTACATCCTTTGATGCGCGGGATAATATCATACTGTCGAGTTTCTCCTGAAACTCACGGGCAGAATGATGTCCCTCCTGTTTTAAAAGTTGATTTCTTGACGCGATTTCAATTATCGCCGCTATATTTCTTCCGGGTCTAACAGGTATTTGGACGAACGGCAGTGCGACATCCAGCATTGTATAGTTTGAATCTTCGACCCCAAGACGGTCATATTCAATAGAGGGATTCCAGTCAGTGAGTTCTATTACAAGTTCAATTAATTTTCGGTCTCTCACTGCCGAGATACCGAATAGATCTCTGATATTGATTATCCCAAGCCCTCTGATCTCCATATGGTAACGGATTATTTCGGATCCCGAACCATATAATGTGGAAGGGGGGTGCCTTTTTACGTTTACAATATCGTCGGCGACAAGGCGGTGCCCTCTTAGGATGAGTTCAAGTGCACACTCGCTTTTTCCAATCCCGCTGTGACCGACTAAAAGCACGCCGATTCCAAAGACATCCAGCAAAACGCCGTGAATAGTGGTTGTTGCTGTAAGATGTTCGTCCAGAAACTGCGCGCAGCGATTGACAAAGGTCGACGTGAGCAGGTGAGTTTTTAAGAGAGGGACATTGAATTGTTCGCATATCTTTTTTAAAGGTTGGGGCGGATCGTTGTCTCTTGTTATAACAAAGCTGGCGATGTCTATCTGGCACATCGCGGTGAAGATTTTTTTTCGTTCCTCAAGAGACAAAGAATTTAAAAAGTTGATTTCAGATTTGCCCAACACCTGAATTCTTCCCGGATGCAAATTCGAAATGTTTCCAACAAGCGCGAGTCCCGGCTTCTGAATTCTCGGTATGTGGATTCTTTTGGTCAATCCCCGTTTTCCGGCCAAAAGGGTCAAATGCATATGAAGCTTTCCGGCTTGTAAAAGGCTTGAAACGGGTATGGATAACATATTTAGGGGGTCTCCTCATGAACAATCGTTTCGTATATGCTCTTGGGATTGTTAGCATCGAGAAGTTTCTTTCTGAATTGATCGTTCTTAAGAAGACGGGAGAGTCTTGCTAAAACTTTCAGGTGCATGGCTGAAGAGTTTTCAGGGGCTAAAAGTACAAAGAAGAGATTGCTCGGTTTCCCATCGTGTGCATCGAAGGCCACGCCATCTTTTTTTCTTCCAAAGGCGACTAGTATGTTTTTCAGCCCTGATATTTTGCCGTGCGGAATTGCAATACCATCTTCAATTCCTGTGGATCCCAGCTTCTCACGTTCCAGCAATACGTTTGTGACTGTATTGGTATTCAAATCGTGTCGGGCGCGGCAGATCAGGTCGGCCAGCTCCCTGATGACATTCTGCTTGTTGGCTGATTTTAGAGCCTCAAATACTAAATCCTGCTGTATGAAATCTGATAGTAGCATATAAACCTTTATTAATAGATAAATGGGTTCTAGTGCTTCGTCAATTTAACAACCGTTGATTTTATACAATAAATATTAAATTGTTACGAACACTTGCGCCGCGCCGTAGCGGCAAAAAATAAATTATCACGGTACTAGAATAATTTATCCCTAAAAATCAAGTCCTATTATCAGGCGTGAGTTTTGTGGTCTTTAAGGCGCTCCTTGCTCTTTTTGACCTGTTTTTCAATTTTATTGAGGGCGCCGTTCAGGGATACGTACATATCCGGAGTTCTTTCATGGCCGATATATTGAATACCGTTTGAATTGAGAGTTATTTCGACCAGATGGTCATGGCCATCAACGCTGAAAATCACATGAACATTTCCGGGCTTTATCAGGTATTTTTTTAATTTCAAAATACGTGTATTTGCCCTCTCTTTTAGGGCTTCCGTAGGTTCAATGTTGCGAAATGTGTAATTTGTTTCCATAAAATTGGTTTCCTCCTTGGATTTATTTGTATCGTTTTCGTTTGGAAGAGGGCGGGATGTTGAGGATTTCACGGTACTTTGCGACTGTCCGGCGTGCTATGTCGATGTTGGCTTCTCTTAGCAGATCAGTCAATTTTCTGTCTGAAAGTGGTTTTTTTGAGTCTTCGCCTTCAACCAGCTTCTGGATCTTTGCTTTAACCGCCTCTGAAGCGACTCCTTCTCCTTCGATGCGCTGGATTCCTGTATTGAAGAAAAATTTCAGTTCAAAAATCCCTCTTGGAGTATGCATATACTTATTGCTGGTTACGCGGCTGACTGTCGATTCATGCATCTCGATATCTTCGGCGACCTCTTTTAAAACAAGTGGTTTTAAGTGTGAAATTCCGTTATCGAAAAAGTCCTTTTGAAATTTGACGATGCTGGTTCCAACTTTATAGATCGTTCGTTGGCGCTGATAGATGCTTCTGATCAGCCACATTGCAGCCTTGAAACGTTCCTGTATGTATTCCTTCGCCTTGCCTTCTACATTAGATCCCTTGAGCATAGCGGATCGATATAGCCTGTTTATCTGTAGCTTGGGAAGTCCATCATCATTCAGTGAGACGACATACTCATCGCCGACCTTATACACGAAAACGTCAGGGATGATATATTGTGGAGATTCTCCTCCATAGGGACGTCCCGGTTTTGGTTCCAGCATGCTGATCAATCGACTCGCCTCTTCGATATCCTGAAGTTTTACTCCGAGCTCTTTTGCAATTTTGGGATGGTTGTGCGTTTCAAGGTCCCCCAGGTGTTTATTGATGATCTCGTACATGAGAGGTTTTTTTTCTGGAAGGGCTTCTATTTGAAGGAGCAAGCATTCTTTGAGATCCCTGGCTCCAACACCTATCGGATCGAAGTCCTGAATTTTTTTCAAAACCTTTTTCAAAGCGCTCAAATTCATGTTGTTGTTAGCTGCCATCTCATCAAGGGATATCGTCAGATAACCGTCATCATTTATATTTCCGATGATCCTCTCGCCAATATTATGTTCTTCAGCGTTTAAGTTGTTCATCTGAAGTTGCCAGAGTAGATGATCCTGAAGCGATTCGGATTGTGTGACCGTGCTTTCAAATGTCACAGGTTCTTTTAAAGGGGATAATCGATCGTCGCCAGCGGGGAGTGAGTTGTACGTGTTGATGTAATTTTCCCAATCAAAGTCATGGGGCTCCTTAAAATCTTCCCCCTTTGCCTCTACAGCATCAACCTCCTGCATTCCTTCATCATGATCTTTCTCAGGTGCCTCGTCGCGTTTCTCGACTTCAGATTTTTCTTCATCATCCGGAGCCTGGGAAGGATCCTCCTCTTCGAGGACAGGATTCTCTAAAATCTCCTTTTGAATCATCTGGTTGAGCTCGAGCCTTGATAGCTGAAGCAGTTTGATAGCTTGTTGAAGCTGTGGAGTTACTACAAGCTGTTGGGATAACCTCGTCGATTGTTTAATTTCTAGTACCATAGTTTTATATTATGCTTTGTCGTTATTATAGTCAACGAAGAAGAGAAAAACGTATGTGGTATGTAGCATGTAGTAAAAAAACCATTAAACAAGCTTTAGCCTACATACTACATGCGTTTTTTCCTATGTGCGATAGCGGAGCTGACAAAATTTGCAAAGAGAGGGTGGGGGGTCAAAGGAGAAGAATTGAATTCCGGGTGGAATTGGCAGCCGACATACCATGGGTGATCTTCGATTTCGACGATCTCTACAAGCCCTGATTTTTCATCCGTTCCAACTATTTTCAACCCATGCCTGGTTAAAATATCCTTATAATTGCTGTTGAATTCGTACCTGTGCCGGTGTCTTTCAGAGATGCTCTTCTCGCCGTAGGCGTCGAAAGTGAAAGATTTTTTCTCGATTTGGCAGGTATATGCCCCAAGTCGCATAGTTGCGCCCTTGCTGAAGACAGCCTTCTGCTCCTCCATAAGATTGATAACGGGGTCAGGGGTGTTCTGGTTAAATTCAAGGCTATTGGCCTCTTTAAGGCCGCAGACATTTCTTGCGAACTCGACAACTCCCAGTTGCATGCCGAGACAGATTCCCAGGAAGGGGATTTTGTTCTCCCTTGCGTATTTGATCGCCCTGATTTTTCCTTCGACACCTCTCTCTCCAAACCCGCCGGGGACGAGGATAGCATCGACATCGTCGAAGATGTGTTCATTTTTATCGTCGATCTGTTCAGCGTCGATATGTTTTAACTTCACCTTATATTTGTTGGCGATCCCGCCATGGGTCAGGGCTTCGTTCAAACTTTTATATGAATCGACAAGGTTTACATATTTTCCAACGATCCCTATCGTCACATCCCCTTCAGGAGCCTTTTGAGTATGGACAACCTTCTCCCATTTTTTGAGATCTGGTGATTTCGTCCATATGCCCAAAAGCTCAGCCAGTTTTTCATCGAGACCCTGATCGTGGAGCACCAGAGGAACATCGTAGATGCATTCAACATCCCTTGCAGTCAGTACACAATTTTTAGGAACGTTGCAGAAGAGCGAGATTTTCGAACGCAGCTCGTCGTTCAGATCCTTCTCACATCTGCAGAGCAGTATATCGGGTTGGATGCCGATCTCTCTCAATTTCTGGACGCTGTGCTGGGTCGGCTTTGACTTCATCTCACCCGATGATGCGATGTAAGGTATCAGAGTCAGATGGATGAATATGGCATTTTCCCTTCCGACATCGTTTCTGAATTGGCGGATGGCCTCCAAAAAGGGGAGGCTCTCGATATCGCCGACCGTTCCCCCGATTTCAACGATGACCATGTCGACCTTATTGGCCACACTCATTATAGATGATTTGATCTCATCTGTGATGTGTGGGATGACCTGGACCGTCTTTCCCAGATAATCTCCCTTTCTCTCCTTCTGAATGACTGCATTGTAGATTCTCCCCGTCGTGAGGTTGTTTCCTCTTGTCATCTTGGCGGATGTGTAGCGTTCATAGTGACCAAGATCGAGATCAGTTTCAGCGCCATCATCGGTGACGTACACCTCTCCATGTTGAAAGGGATTCATGGTGCCAGCATCTACATTTATATAGGGATCCAGTTTCTGAAGAGTGATAGTGAGACCTCTGCTCTCCATGAGCGTACCGATAGCAGCAGCCGCTATCCCTTTTCCAAGGCCCGATACGACGCCCCCGGTTACGAAGATGAACTTGGTTTTTTTCGATGACATATGAACTCCCAAAAAGCGGTTGCTGGTTGCTAGTTTCTAGTCGCTGGCGGGTTGCTGGTTTTTGTGTTTGCTAGTTAAACACTCCTGCAAATAACTCAGCAGTGACTGCCGACATTTATTAAGCATTGATATTCTCATGTCAAGAAAAGGAAAAAAGATTTCGTGAAATTATTGAATGATGAAGATTTCTCGATAGAGGAAAAAAACGAATTAACGTTTTGAGTACTGTGGACGGCGCCTGGCCTTGCGGCAACCAACTTTGCGACGTTCCTTCTCTCTTGGGTCGCGTGTCAAAAGACCTGCCCCCCTGAGAGGCTTTCTCAAATCGGGATTCATGGCGAGCAGAGCTCTCGAGATGCCGTGCCTTAAAGCTTCACATTGTCCGGAAGGTCCGCCACCAGTGATATTAGCTGTGATATCGAATTTAGCTTCAGTTCCTGTAGCCTCGAATGGCTGATTGATGATAATCTGCAGAACATCTCTGCCGAAGTATTTTGTGGCTTCCTTGGAGTTTACAGTCACTTTTCCAGATCCGGGAGTGAGTTTAACTCTGGCTATCGCAGTCTTGCGTTTTCCGGTTGCCCAAAACTCTGTAGACTCTTTGTTCTTTTTTTGTGCCATGATCTGTTTCCTATTAAATTAGTTTGTAGGTATCTGTGCTGCGTGCGGATGCTCATTGCCAGCATAGACTTTTAATTTTTTCATCAGATGTTTGGAGAGGGTGTTCTTTGGCATCATCCCCCATACTGTATCGTGAATAAGCTTCTCTGGGTTTCTCGCAATACGTTCCCTTGCAGTACTCTCTTTCAGTCCTCCAAAGTAGCCTGTGTGACGATAGTATATTTTGTCATCCATCTTTTTTCCCGTGAATTTTATCTTGGCAGCATTGATGACGACTACGAATTCACCCTTGTCGAGGTGGGGTATGAATGTGGCTTTGTGTTTTCCCCTGAGCCTTAAGGCTATCTCAGTAGCTGCGCGGCCAAGCACCCGGTTTTCAAGATCGATCAACACCCATTGTCTGGTGTCGGCCGGTGTTTGCTTTTCGATCTTTTTTGTACTCTTTTTTTCAGTTGTTTTCTTTTCCATTTTATTCTCGCTATGTTTAATTCGTTGTTTTTATAAGGGATATCTCTCAATAAACCCAAATTAACCCATTTGAAGGCGCCAATCTTTATTAAAATCCCTTGGATTAGTCAAGCTTTTGTTTAAAAAGGAATAGGGGAGAGGTCTCTGAGCCTTTTTACGACCTCTTCAACTTTCGAAATAGTAAAATCGATCTCCTTTTCATCATTATATATGGAGAGGCTGAATCGTATTGAGCTGTGCTTTCTCTTGTCGGGGAGCCCCATGGCAGTTAGCACATGGGATGGCTCGAGCGAGTCGGAGCTGCAGGCAGACCCGGAAGAGAGGCAGATGCCAGATTCGTTGAGCAGCAGGATTATGGCCTCCCCCTCGATTCCGTCGAAGGAGATGTTCGTAGTGTTCGGAAGTCTCATCTCACGATCGCCGTTCACATGCGCATGGGCGACATTTTCGATGATTCCTTTTTCCAAACGATCACGAAGCTTTTTTACATGGGATGTCTCCTTGTCCATGTTCTTCATGACGAATTCGCAGGCTTTACCCAGTCCTACTATCGACGCTACGTTCTCTGTGCCCGCCCGCCTCGATCTCTCGTGGTGTCCGCCAATCAGATATGGATGAAACGGCGTGCCGCTTTTTATATAAAGAGCTCCAACGCCCTTAGGGGCGTGCAACTTGTGCCCGGAGATGGAAAGAAAATTTATCGGAATATCTTTTAAGCTCATCGATATCTTTCCCGCCGCCTGAACCGCGTCCGTGTGAAAGAGTACCCCTCGCTCCGCGCAGATCTTTGCTATCTTATCGATGGGGAATATCACGCCGGTTTCGTTGTTCGCCCACATGACGCTCACCAATGCTGTGTCATCCTTTATTGCATCTCTCAGTTCATCGAGATTTAAGTGTCCCGGCTCGTTGACGGAAAGATATGTGACCCTGTAGCCTGACTTTTCCAAAGCCTTGGCCACGTTCAGCACGGCCGGATGTTCAACTCTCGTTGTGATGATGTGTTTCTTGTTGGGGTGTGTTTTTAATGCTGAGAAAATCGCCGTGTTGTTGCTCTCTGTGCCGCAGCTCGTGAATACGATCTCCTTTGGATTCTGGCAGTTGAGTAACTTAGCGACCTGAGATCTCGCGGTTTCGATATAAGCGGCGACCTGACCGCCGAATGTATGAAGGCTTGATGGGTTTCCCCACATCTTTGTCAGAAAGGGGAACATCGCCTCTACAACTTCCGGCGCTGGTTTTGTCGTGGCATTATTGTCGAGGTATATTATTTTACTCATTTTTTTTCTTGCAGCTGGAACATTTTATACAACCGAGAATCTTTTTGATCTCTTCGTGACATTCGCCGCAGGCCCCACCGGCCTTTGTGTAATTTGTGACCTCTTCGACGGTCGTGAGGTTGTTCTCTTTGGCGACACGCTCAATCTCTTTATCGGTGACGCCGAAGCATTTGCAGACGACTCTCCCTTCGAGATCCTTGTGTGGGGCGCTCACCCCTCTAAAGTTATTGATCGCAGCTTCGAGCGCCTCTCTGCCAAGCACGGAGCAGTGCATCTTCTGATTCGGAAGCCCCCCCAAATATTCAGCTATATCCTTGTTTGTGATCTTCATAGCCTCGTCGAGGCTCTTCCCCTTGACCATCTCGGTCATGGCGGAGCTCGACGCGATGGCGGATGCGCAGCCGAAGGTCTTGAACTTTATATCTGCGATCCGATCATCCTTGACCTTGATCGTAACTTTTAGCATATCCCCGCAGGCGAGCGATCCGACCTCGCCCACACCGTCCGGATCTTTGATCTCGCCGACGTTTCTCGGGTGCAAAAAGTGATCGACAACTTTTTTAGAATAGTCCCACATGACGCGTTGGGATAAACCCAACTCATTAGAAGGTCAAGGGGTTTTTAGAAGAGCTTGGGAGCTTGAGAACTTAAGAGCTTAAGTGAGTAACTTTTTTTTGATTTGAACGATAATGACATCGAATCTCGGTTGAATTGAAAAGGATTGGATTGTAATAGATAGTATATTTGCTGCATTGAAGCGGGTAGATGACAAAACAACACGTGATCATGCAAACGCTGCGATAATACTATTAAATATCAAATAAGGAGGAATATTATGTTGGTCACCAGAAATTATCAAAATAGCCTTTTTCGCTTTAGCGGTATGAATATTTATGATCCTCGATTCTCATTTATGCCCAAAGGGCAACAGTCAATTTCTGCTAGCGAACTCAATGCGCTTCCTCCTGAAGTTCGATCATACATTTTTGAACATGATGAACTTCCTAAGGATGTCGCAGCTGAGTTTCAGGAAAAGTTTGGGAAAGAGCTGATAGAAAGATTTCGTTTAAGCGTCTGTTCCTGCCATAGGTCGTATGATGTGGAAAACGTCGCTCGCGATCATTCTCATAAGGCAAGGCAATCAGATGTAATGAGTGGAGCCGCTAAAATTTCAGGATATGCATTGCTTGGTCTCTCTATGCTGGGTTTATATCAATATTGTCCTTCCAATTGTAATTTCAATTTTCCCGATAAACAGCTTATTGACGCTTTGACTATGAGCCTCTATTTCTATGGATCATTGGGAGTAGGTGGTGCTTCGTTATTGTTAGGGAGGTTTTTTGAGAGAAAAAAAGTGAGGGTGATATCATATCAGCAACCTAAATTTAGCGAGACCTTTTATAAATCAACAAAAAAACCTGTGTCGATCGAAGAGGCAAGAGAACATACTGATTTTTATAAAAAGCTCGATGAATATTACCCGGCGATTGGGGCCCATATTGACAACCGTGATTGGAGTGCAGTTGCGGAAAACAGTTTAAGCTTTTTGCATGCATCGAATCTCGAATTTAGACAAGTCATGGGATTTGCCCTTGGAGAAGAGAGTGCGGATCGTGCAGGTCTTAATAATATGACAGCTTCTGCAGCCTTGGGTGCGGTGATCTATATTCTATGTGCGATTGATAGAAGCGATTATAAGCTGCCACGTAATTATCGCTGAAGTTCGAATCAAATCCCATCTGTTGGATTATCTATAAAAAGGGTCGAAATTCCGAAGTGAGATTCAATGAGAGGTATGAGCGCTTTGACGCCTACAGTCTCGGTCTCATAGTGGCCTGCGAGTATGACATTCTGATGCAGATCTTTTGCGGCGTGGTAGAGCATGTGAGAAGCTTCTCCCGTGATAAAGCAATCGAGGTTCTTTTGAAAAGCCTCAGTAAATGCACTACTCCCTCCGCCGCTCACTATGCCGATCATTTTGATTTTGCGCTTTCCAAACGCTAGATTTATGCATTTTGATTTGATCTTACGATTTATTTTTTTTGCAAGGGCATCAATTGTGAGAGGGGTTTGAAGCTCGCCCTGATAACCGATGCTTTTTCCGTGATATCTGCCGAATTTTTTTATCTTCGCAAGGTCGAGTAGCTGTGCGAGCTGAATATTGTTCCCATATTTTTCATGCATATCGAGAGGGAGGTGACAGGCGTAGAGGCTTATTTTATTTTTCTGCAAAAACATAATCCATCTTTTGATCAACCCTGTTTTGTCACGAAAGCCTTTCCACAAGATGCCATGATGAACGATGATGAGATCGACATTTGCAGCTTTGGCCTTTTTGAAAGTGGAGAGAGAGGCATCAACCGCAAAACCTATCTTACGAATCCTCTTATTACACCTCACCTGCAGCCCATTTCGAGAGCTGTCTTTGATCGATCTGACACGAAGCGTTTTATTTAAAAATTTTACGATGGAATTGATATCAGTCATAGAAACTCTCCATTTCTAAATAGACATATATCCCTCAATCGCCGTAATTTCAATTTATAATTTTAGCTGATAAATGAGAAAGGTTAACACATGCTGATTTTTTCACACTCTTCTCGCCCCCGGTGGTACTTCTGTTGTGGGTTTTAATGCCATGAAGATATTGATCATGCTCTGGGTGTATCCGAGCACGGCGGGGACATATTTTTGAGTCTCTTTGAATGGGGGAATGCGATTGCCGTGTTTTTTTACGTTTCCCTCTCCTGAGTTGTACGCAGCTACTACAAGCTCTATGTCACCGTTGAACTCTTTGAGCAGGAATTTGACGTATTTCGTTCCACCGTTGATGTTCTGAGCCGGGTCGAAGATATTTTTAACTCCAAATCTTCTCGCTGTGGCCGGCATCAGCTGCATCAGTCCACTCGCGCCGACTGGAGATACCGCATTGGGATTCCCCCCCGACTCCTGCAGCATAATTCCGCATATGAGTTCCACAGGTACCTGATGCCTTTTTGCCGCATCTTCGATCAGCGGCGCGTATTTAGCCAACTTCTTTGCCTGCCTAAGCGTTATCTCCTTTGGAGGTGCTAAATTGGGAGGGGTGGAGGATGATGAGCTTCTCTTCTTGTGAAGGACTTTGTCGAAGGATCTGTCTTTTACGATCTCTTTTTTCTGGATCTCGTAGGACTTCGTCGCCCCGATTTGCGCAGTCAAATTTTTGTTCTCTATCTTTCTATGCATAGAAAAGAGCTCTCCCTATATCTATTATCGGCAAAAAGGGTAGCTGAAGTTGCGTATTCATAAAAATCAATTGTTGCCCTGAAAACGGTTTAAAACCGGCACCTTAGGGTTAGAGGGCATTATGGGCTCACTCTTTAGTTGGGGAGCATCTCTCTCCACAGGTTGATTTTGCACAGGTGAACCCCCCGGAGCCGGCGTATTGTTATTAATGGAGGATGTGTTGCTATCCGTCGAAGTGACGTAGAAATATCCGATCTTTTGCGTGCTGTCCCCCTTTATCATATCGCGAAGAGTTACAGTTATACCATATCTGCCGGGGGGGGATTTCGAGTTCAACTGTATGCTGTTTTCAACCTTAAGTGGTATTTTGGGATTAGCCCGTTCTTTTACTTCCAGAAAGTTTTCCAGTTTCAGGTTATCTTCCGACGGATATACGATATCGATATCCTCCTTGAGCCATGTCCTTCCATCTTTGATATTGAAGTTGATGAGCTCAAAGATGAAATAGATCTCCTCTCCGGGATCGTAGATCGGTTCCCGTTCAACATCGGAGCCTGAGCTCGAAACGAATTTAAGCTTGGGGATGAAGAGCCTCATACTTCTCTGTTCCTGTGAACGCCATTGATTGAGGCCTGACGAAGAAAATTTAGGAAAGAGATTTTTTGGTATGCCTTCTTCAAGTATGTTGTCGGAATTTTGAAAGCCGAATGAGAGCATTGCCAGCAGGATGATCACGAGCGCGAGATTTCCGATGAGGGGGACAAAGCTTCTCTTATGTTTTATCACGATCGTCCCGGCGGCCGCATCTCCAGGCCTTTGCTTTCTCAGAGATGTGAGCATAGAGATATATCCAAAAGGATTGGTATCGACGAGCCGCATAATCGTCCGGATGACAGCTGAAGCGGGTGCAACTGACGAACCATCTTCGTTGCAAATGCGAATGCCGAAGAGAAATTTTCCGAAGCTGCAACCGAATACCATCTCCGGCAGAAAGAAGATTGAAAATAAGATCACGGGCAGCAAGACGATTATGATTTGATTCATGGTCGGCTTGTTTGCTGAGATCAAAAGGATTAAGCCGAATATTCCAACTGCCGCGATTGTAAGATCGATCAGAAAAGCCAAACTTCTTGATGTTGCTGAAGCCAGAAGATGTTCATTGGGAACGGCTATTTTTTGTCTTTCCCTTTGTGGCTTCACGACGACTGTCTTTGAAACGAGATCGCCGAGTCGCTGTCTCAACGCCATCTTTTCAAACATGAGGCCGGTGATCAGTAGAGGGAAAAGTATCAGATCGACGGGTTTGAAGATGTTTCTCAAAAGGATAGAAGAAAAAGAGGGGAGTCTCCCATCCTTGGTCCTGATTCTGATGCTAGAGAGCATCTTTCCAATCGTCGCAGTAAGTGTGAATTCAAAGATAAGGAAGTAGATGAAGGTAATGAGGATGAATATAGAGTGCAATATGATGCTGTGAAGTCCTAAAACAGGAATTGGGACTGATCCATTGCCAAAGACTATTGCTCTGTAGATGAACGCCACTGTCCAGTATATCAGATATACGACGATCAAATCGATTGAGATTGCCGCGATGCGGTTGACGAGTGGGGCGGTATGAAATATATCGCGCTTTGAACGTTTTTTCTTGCCGATGGGCTTCAATTCCCGCTCACTCTCTTCGGGATCGAACGAGAAATCGTCCGATTTCATGAGATCATCATCGGCCTGTTGTGTTATTTCCTCTTCATAGTCATGCATGGTCGGCGATGTTATCACACATTTCAGAAATTCAAAATGATTTTCGAAGTTGATTAGCTGTGAGCGTTAAGATAGTCATATTATAATAAGGAGCGTTTTTATGCTATTAGCGATCGACATGGGAAATACAAGGGTGAATGCCGCCGTATACGAAGGCGCTAACCTAATCGGTCATTGGGGAATGCCTGCTCAGAGGAACCTGGATCTTAGTTCATTTGCAGTGGTATTTGGGGATATGCTCTCTTCATTTCGACTCGGTTTCAAAAATATCGACAGCGTCATCATCTCAAGCGTGGTCCCTTCAAACGATGATGGCCTGAAAAATTTTTGCACTCAATATTTAAACTGCAAGCCTCTTTTTATAAATCACACGAATATAGGTATGAAGATCGCAGTTGATAATCCCCCGGAAGTCGGAGCTGATCGCCTTGTGGTCAGTTTTGCAGCGTATAAAAAGTACAAGAGGTCGCTGATAGTGATCGACCTTGGAACGGCGATCACCTTTGACTGTATCGATAACGATGGTGTCTATCTTGGCGGTCCCATTGCTCCCGGAATTGGAATATCGAGCGATGCCTTATTCTACAGGGCGGAGAAGCTTTTTTCCATCGAGATACAGAAGCCAGAGAGGGTGATAGGCAGGAATACTACCGAGTGTGTACAATCGGGGATTTTTCACGGCTATGTCGGTTTAATCGATCACGTTGTAGCCGGAATAAAGCAGGAGATGAATTCCGACCCTTATATTCTTGCTACAGGTGGCTGGGCATCCCTCCTGAGCGGGGAGTCAAAATGTATCCACTCTGTCGATGAGATGCTTCTTCTCGATGGTCTTAGGGATATTTATTCGGAGATCAGATAACAAATCTATTGATATTTCAATAAGGCTTTGATACCCGTATACAGGTTTCGAAGTGGGGAATAAAACAACAAAGAATCAATCGTTTAATAAAGGTGGTGGGAGATGATATTCGATCCTATTTTAGGGTTATTTTCAAATGATCTTGCTATTGACCTTGGCACCGCTAATACCCTTGTCTATGTAAAGGGTAAGGGGATCGTTGCCGCCGAACCGTCGGTTGTCGCTGTGCAGAGAGATGCTAGGGGCATCAAAAGAGTTTTGGCTGTCGGCAAGGAGGCCAAAGAGATGCTGGGGCGCACAGCTGGCACCATAGAGGCTATTCGTCCGATGAAGGATGGCGTCATCGCAGATTTCGAGGTGACGGAAGCGATGCTCCGCTATTTCATAAGAAAGGCCCATAACAGAAAAACGCTTGTCAGGCCGAGAGTTATCGTATGCATTCCATTCGGTGTAACAGAGGTTGAAAGGCGCGCAGTGCGAGAATCAGCGGAGTCGGCAGGCGCGCGTGAAGTATATCTGATCGAAGAGCCGATGGCAGCCGCCATCGGTGCAGGACTTCCCATCACAGAGCCAACAGGAAATATGATCGTCGATATTGGTGGCGGAACCACGGAAGTCGCTGTCATATCTCTTTCAGGCATCGTTTTTTCGAAATCGATCAGGATCGCGGGTGATAAAATGGACGAAGCTATCATTCATTATGTAAAACGCAAATATAACATGCTGATAGGCGAGAGAACCGCGGAGGCGGTCAAGATAGCTATAGCTACAGCATATCCCGATGGTGAACGAAGGACGATGGAAATTAAGGGGCGCGATCTGATCGGGGGAGTGCCCGCAACGCTTGAGATAAATTCCGAAGAGGTGAGGGAAGCGATCATGGAGCCGGTGAACTCTATAGTCGAGGCTGTGAAGATCACACTTGAAAGAACTCCTCCTGAACTCTCTGCTGATATAGTGGATAAGGGAATCGTACTGACCGGTGGTGGAGCTCTGCTTAGAAATCTGCATCTTTTGCTTCATGAGGAGACGAGCCTTCCCGTTATTGTTGCTGACGATCCGTTGAGCTGTGTAGTCTTGGGATCCGGCAAGGCACTCGACCAGCTTGATCTTTTTCGTGCGGTAGCACTATCATAATAGCTGATGGCTAATTACTGAGAGCTAATATATGGTTTATGAGATGAAGCGCAGAGGTATGATCAGAATTTTGTTGCCCATTATTTTGGCCTTTTTCTATTTTTCTATAATCACCGAATCACCAAGAAGAATTCCATGGTATCAAGAAATTTTTTATAACGCGCTTTATCCCTTTGAATGGGTTCTTAACAATTCAGCAGGTTCAGTAAAAAATATCTGGAGCAATTACATTTCACTCATCGATGTTCACAAGGATAATGAAGCTCTCAAGATGGAGAATGCAGGGCTGAAGGGGAGGTTGATTCAGCTGCAGGAGACCGAGCGCGAGAATGAGAGGCTCGCTTCACTGCTTGCCTATAAAAATCAGCTGAAGATTCCGACCATAGCCGCAAAAGTTCTTACGAACGATCCCAGAGCTGAATTTAAAAGTATCACGATAAACAAAGGTTTCAAAGATGGCGTCGATATTCTGATGCCTGTTGTCGGCTCGTTCGGACTCGTGGGAAGAACAGAGCGCGTCTTCGCGCATCGTTCACATGTCTTGCTCATCATCGATCCGAACAGCGCGATCGACGTGCAGGTGCTGCGCTCAGGCGCTCGTGCCATACTTGTCGGGATGATGAGATATGCTGAACTTCGTCCTCTTCAATATCTGACAAGGCTCGAGTATCTCGATGGCAGAAGCGATATACGTGAGAACGATCTGATGATCACATCCGGCTTTGACGGCATCTATCCCGCAGGGCTACCCGTCGGCGAAGTGAAGAATCTCAAATATCAGACAGACGCTATTTTTAAATCTGCCGAGATCGTTCCTATGGAAGAGCTATCCCAGATAAAAGAGGTTTTAGTTTTGCAGAGCACAAGTGATAAGGAGGAGAGTTAAATGCGCTCTTTTCTTTTCTTCGCCCTCTACGGATTGATCGCTACTGCTCTACAGAACACCTGGTTATCGGGTGATTTTTTTTTCGGCGTTCATATCAATTTGCTCCTTCCTGTAGTTCTCTTTGCAGGGTTAAACATGCAATGGTCGAGGGCGATTCCCATACTCATTTTTTTGGGACTTCTCACAGATCTTTCCACGCATAGCCCGCTAGGAATCTCTTCATTCACATATTGTATAATCTATTCCTTTATAACTCTTATGAGTTCTTTTATCACGATAGATACATTCGTATCCCGCTTCGTTTGGCTTGCGGTTGTGAGCTTCATGGATAAATTTTTTAGAGGGCTTTTTTTATATCTCCTTCGCGGAGATGAAAAATGGTTTGCCTTTGTTTTTAAAAATGCCCCTTTTCAGGCAATCGCTGATGCCTTGCTTGGCGTCTTTATCGTAGGGCTTTTTATCAAACTCTCTTCGAGTCTTGAGGAGGCAAATTGAGTCGGGGGTCGTTAGGCATATCGCATGATTATACTGCCGATGTGGAGGGCAAGTTCAAATATCTCACAATTGCTGTCCTCCTCCTCTGTGGCATAGTGCTGATCCGTCTTTATCATCTCCAGATCGTAAAGGGAAACTATTATCGTTTCTTCTCCGAGGAGAACAGCATCAAGGAATTGCCGATCCCTTCACCGCGAGGCGAGATACTAGATAGAAGGGGAAATGTGCTTGTCTCGAACAGGGCATCCTTCGATATCATTTTGATACCGCAATATGTAAAGGATCCTGCGAAGGCAATGGATTCTCTTCACACGCTGCTCAATATAGATATGGATGATTTGAAAAAAGTATGGGCGAGTCGAGATAAATTTCCCTCTTATGCTCCACTCGTCGTAAGGAGGGATGCGAGCCTCTCCGATGTTGCGATAATACGTTCCAGAAAAGGACCATGGCTGACCGACAGACACGGCTACGATCTCAGGGGTGTCGATGTCGTTGTGAATTACGTTCGAAGATATCCTCAGGGAAATATGGCGACTCACCTTCTTGGGTATTTGAGGGAAGTGGATGCCGGGCGACTGAAACATCTCAATGAAAAATATCCGGGAAGATATGAGAGCGGAGATGTGATCGGAATAAGGGGAGTTGAAGCCCTGTACGACAATGTTCTAAGAGGCGAAGATGGTTATGACCAGTATGTGGTGAACGCCGTCGGACAGAGAATCGATTATGAAGGTATCGCAGACAGATTAAAAAGAGTCGAGGCAAGAAGCGGTCATGAGATCAGTCTTACAGTGGATGTGGAGCTGCAAAAAATGGCCTCGGAACTCTTGAAGGATTATGCGGGGGCCGCCGTGATGGTCGATGTGAATACCGGCGCCATTTTGTTGTGGTACAGCTCTCCATCCTACGATCTCACAGAGATGGCAGGTCCGGATGGAAGTAAATACTGGTCGATGCTCTCGCAGGATAAAGACAAGGCACTGCTCGACAGAGTGGTGCAGGGTGCCTATCCACCCGCATCTACTTTTAAAATCGTGACGGGGCTCGCCGGTCTCGAGTCGGGGAAGATCAACGAGAATACGAGGCAATCGTGCGGCGGTGTGATGATGTTCGGAAACAGGGGTTTTCACTGTTGGAACAAGTACGGTCACGGCTCTATCGATTTCAACACATCGCTCGTTCAGTCGTGTGATATTTACTATTATCTGACAGGTCTCAAAGTGGGTGTTGACGGTATTGTGGATGTCGCGACAAAATTGGGAATGGGGAAGAGCTATGATCTTGGGTTAACCGATGAGCGAAGCGGTGTCATGCCGACATTAGCGTGGCAGAAGAAAAATCTGAAACGCGGATGGCAAAAGGGTGATACTGTATCCTTCTCAGTTGGACAGGGGTATAACACTGTCACACCGCTACAAAATTCCATGATGTTAGCACAGATAGTCAACGGCGGTGTTAAGCTAGCTCCGCATTTTGTCAATACGATCACTGATGTCGAAGGGAAGGTCATATACACCTGGAAGATGGATGAAAAAACGGAGATGATCGGACTCTCAAAAAAGAATCTCATGCTGATCAAAAAGGCGCTATCCGAGGTCGTCTCCTCACCCAGCGGCACAGGCCATCGTCTTTCAAGACTGGCTTATCCGATGGGAGGAAAGACAGGCACAGCACAGGTTGTGAGCCTTGATAGGGAATGTCATTCGAAGGAATGCAGAGATCATGGCTGGTTTGTCGGCTTTGCACCAACAGACAAGCCACAGGTTGCGGTGGCTGTGATTTCTGAACATAGCGGTTTTGGAGCGACTGTCTCAGCCCCAACAGCAGGCGCTTTACTAGAACTCTATTTGAAGATAGAGGATGAGGTGAAGAAAGGGGAGAAGAAATGAGAGGCGTATATGGCATATAGTATATGGTATATAGAAAAAACATTTTAAGAAGTTTTTACCATATGCTATATGCCACATGCTATATGCGCTTTTAAAGGTTTATTATGGAACTACTGAAAAAATTCAAAATCAACGGGGTGTTGTTCGGTGCTGTGATGTTGCTCATCATCATCGGGCTCGTCAATCTCTATAGCGCCGTCTATAACTGGGAAGCAGGTGGTACGCAGTCCATCTTCTGGTCTCAGCTGATCTGGGTTCTGATAGGTTTGGTTTTAATGGCCGTGACGATAATAATCGACTATCATCTCTTTGAGAGCATATCCATCTGGTTTTATATCCTCATCATTTCACTCCTTGCCGCTGCTGTCTTTTTTGGTGTGGAGGTCAATGGCACAAGGGGATGGCTCAAATTGGGGCCGTTTTCGATACAGCCTGCCGAGTTTTCAAAGCTCGCCTATGTGCTCATAGCCGCACGCTACTTCGGAAGGCACTCATTTCCGGAAGGCATCGGTTTTTGGGAACTCTGGAAGCCGGCCCTTCTCGTAGTCATACCATTCGGTTTGATAATTGCTCAGGGAGATCTTGGTTCAGCGGCATTTTTAGTCATGATTTTTGGGACATTTGCCCTGTTTGGAGGGATGAAGAAGAAGGCCTTGATCTTTCTCGTAGTCTTTGCGCTTGTCGGCGCTATCGTTGTTTCGACATTCTTTTTGAAGGGGTATCAGAGATCGAGAATTTTTAACTTTCTCCATCCCGAATCTGACATGAGGGGGTCTGGTTATCATCTTGTTCAGTCGAAGATCGCTGTCGGATCAGGCAAGTTTTTCGGCAAGGGATATCTAAAGGGAAATATCAATAAGTTGAGATATCTTCCCGAAAGACATACAGATTTTATATTCCCCGTCTTAGCTGAGGAGTGGGGCTTCTTAGGTTCGACCGTATTGATAGCGATGTATTTGATCATCATGCTGAGCGCAGTAGAAATCGCAAAAAGGGCAAGAGACAGGTTTGCAACTTTTCTCGCGGTGGGAGTTACAGCGATCTTATTCTGGCAGGTACTCGTGAATCTCTATGGGGTTTTGGGATTGATGCCGCTTACGGGGGTTCCGCTTCCATTTATGAGCTATGGCGGATCATCGATGATAGCGCTCCTTGTCTCGATGGGGATACTATTTAATCTGGACAGCAAAAGATTTAAATTTTGATGTAGTGTGTGAGCATTTTTGATAAAATATCGATTCTCGTAGGGGCAGGTTTTAAACCTGCCCGAGTTAAATTTTAACAAAATTCTTGCAAATTTGTTAAAAAAATAGTTATAGATCTATAAAGAATGCTTATGGGGGGGCGATTGATAAAAGTAACGGACAAAGATTTTGAAAAGAGGGTAATCAAATCGAAGATGCCCGTTCTGGTCGACTTCTGGGCGCCATGGTGTGGGCCCTGTCATGCACTGAATCCGACATTGCAGGAGATTGCTGATGCATACGGTCAGAAGGTGCTGGTCTGCACGATCAACGTCGAGGAGAACAAGACCATTCCGACCCAGTTCTCAATCCGCTCAGTTCCAACTTTGCTTCTGTTCAAGCAGGGAAAGAACATCGGACAGCTGGTCGGCAACGTTCCAAAAGGTGTTATCGAGGAGCTGTTAAAGGCTACTTTGAAATAAAGGCAATGGGCGCATGTGACATGTAGTATGTGACATGTAGGGAGAATCCAGCGAAAGATGACATATCTTCTGTGCGCTTTTTTCCCATCACAAAAAAAATCCTTTAAATATCATATTACTTGACAAAATCGCGTTCTTCTGATTATTGGGAAAACCAATATTTTTCGTGTGGTTAACTGGCGATTACTTTTTTAGGCGCGTAGCTCAGCTGGTTAGAGCGCTACCTTGACATGGTAGAGGTCAGGGGTTCGAGTCCCCTCGTGCCTACAAATGGAGGAAGTTGTGGTTGACGCTGAAAGTTTGTCCCGTCTCAGACATTCCGCTGCTCATGTCATGGCTGATGCAGTGTTGAAGCTCTTTCCGGGAACTAAAATTGCGATCGGTCCTGCTATCGAAGATGGATTTTATTACGACTTCGATGCGGAGGTCTCTTTCTCTTCAGATGATCTCATAAAGATCGAAAAGGAGATGGAGAAGATCGTTGCGTCCAATCAGGAATTTGTTTGCGAGGAGATTACGAGGGAAGAGGCAAAAAAGTTCTTTGAAAAGGAACCTTATAAACTTGAGCTCATCGATGAATTGCCCGAGGGTGAATCGATCACGATATACAGGCATGGCGACTTTGTCGATCTTTGCAAGGGACCGCATGTCGAGAGGACAGGCCAGATCAAGGTTTTCAAACTTTTAAAGGTGGCTGGCGCATACTGGAGAGGCTCTGAAAAAAATAAGCAGCTGCAGAGGATATACGGCACGGCTTTTCTAACGAAGGATGAGTTGAAAAAACATCTAGCATTTCTTGAGGAGGCAGCACAGAGGGATCATCGTCGTATTGGAAAGGATCTCGATCTCTATTCCAGCCTCGATGAATTTGGAGCAGGACTGATACTGTGGCATCCTATGGGGAGCAGGATAAGGATGTCGATGGAGAATTTCTGGCGCGAGACCCATGTAAAACATGGTTACGATCTCCTCTTCACACCGCACATCGCAAAGCTTGATCTCTGGAAGAAATCCGGGCATTGGGATTTTTATCGCGAGAATATGTATTCCCCTATGGATGTCGATAATGTCCAATATGAGTTGAAGCCGATGAACTGCCCATTTCATATTCTCATCTACCAGAGCCGGCTGCGCACTTATCGCGAATTTCCGCTCAGGTGGGCGGAGCTCGGAACGGTTTACAGATACGAGAGATCAGGCGTGCTGCATGGTCTGATGAGAGTGCGCGGTTTTACTCAGGATGACGCGCATATATTTTGTCGCCCTGATCAACTCTCCGCCGAAATCGAGAGGGTGATAGGTTTTTGCCTGTATGTGCTTAAACGATTTGGCTTCAGCGAGTACGATATCTATCTCTCAACCAAGCCTGAAAAGTATGTCGGCGAGGATTCAGATTGGGAGTTGGCAACGAAGGCGCTTGAGGGCGCGCTCAATAAATTGGGCATAAAATTTACTGTCGATCCGGGTGAAGGGGTTTTTTATGGCCCCAAGATCGATATCAAGATCAAGGATTCGCTGGGTAGGGCGTGGCAATGTTCGACGATTCAGGTCGATTTCAATCTGCCGGCGCGATATAAAATGGAATTTGCATCAAGTGATGGCGGCAGAGAGAGACCAATCATGATTCACCGTGCGCTGATGGGCTCACTGGAGAGGTTCTTCGGAATTTTAATAGAACATTATAAAGGTGCTTTTCCTGTCTGGCTGGCACCTCAACAGGTTGCGGTTCTCTCTATTTCGGAGAATCAATTTGACTATGCGAATGAGGTGAAGGATGCTTTACTCAGGGCCGGTGTCAGAGCAGAATTAGATGACAGAAATGAAAAATTAGGATATAAGATCCGCGAAGCTACTATGAAAAAGATTCCGTATATAGTAGTTATCGGAGAAAAAGAAGTCACAGAAAAAGTTTTGTCGGTGCGTTCTCGCGATGCAGGTCAATTGGGAAATCTCCCGATAGATAAGCTCATCGAAAGAATTGAAGAAGAATCTAGAACGCCTGTTTATAATTTTTAAACCAAGGAGGTGTTTTTATCAGTACGGGAAGATCAAATTTTAGAGGAGGCAGGGAGCGGGGTTTAAGGATCAATCGCCAGATCAGGGTGCCTGAGGTGAGATTGATAGGTGCTGAGGGGGAACAGCTGGGAGTTTTTATCACCTCTGAGGCGTTTAGAAGGGCAGAAGATTTGGGACTTGATCTTGTGGAAATATGCCCCACATCGCGACCTCCGGTTTGTAAAATTATAGATTATGGTAAATATAAATATGAGCAGGACAAGAAAAAACATGAGCAGAAAAAACATCAGGTCGTAGTTAAGCTCAAAGAGATAAAACTAAGGCCAGTGACAGATGAACATGATTTCCAGACCAAGTTGAAACATGTGAGACGCTTTTTGGAAGAGGGAGATAAGGTCAAGATTACTATGCGTTTCAGGGGTCGGGAAATGGCTCATCTCGAGATCGGAAGAAAGCTCATGGATGAGCTGAAACAGAGGGTGCAGGATATATGTAAAATTGAACAGGATGCCAAGGTGGAAGGTCGACAGATGTTTATGTTGCTCGTCCCTCTGAAAAGTCCAAAAAAATAATTAGGAATTAAAACAAGGAGAGTAGTATCATGCAAAAGAAAAAGAGGGTTGGAAAGGGTGCCAGAAAGCGCGTGGCAGTGAAGAGTAAGAAAAAATATAAATTAAAAACAAGAAGAGGCGCTGCGAAAAGAATGAAAGCAAACGCTGCAGGTAAATTCAAGAGGAAGCGCTCGAATTTGAGGCATATCCTCACCTCGAAGAGCACGACCCAGAAGCGAAGGCTTCGTTCCGGCGCATATGTTGACAAGGCCGATGAGGGAAGGATCAAACAGCTTTTACCGTATCAGGTTTAAAATTTTAATGTAATGGTTGTATAAATTTAGCCGCGGGCTTTAGCCCGCACTGGGTTTTTTGAAAGGAGTATGAGTTATGCCAAGGAGTAAAAAGGGAACAGTAAACAGAAGAAGACATAATAAGTTGTTGAAAAAGGCGAAGGGGTATTTCAGTGCCCGTCATCGCCTGGTCAGGACAGCTCTCAATGCCGTTGATAAGGCTTTGAAATATGCCTATGTCGGTCGCAAACTTAAAAAACGCGATTTCAGGGCATTGTGGAATGTGAGGATCGGCGCTGCTGCAAAGGAGCTTGGTTTCTCCTACAGTCGTTTGATCGGAGGTCTGAAGAAGAAGAATATCGAAATCAACAGGAAGATGCTCGCAGAACTTGCAATGAATAATCCCGATGATTTCAAGACGCTGGTAGAAACGGCTTGCGCACAGTAAAAAAAATGAATGAAGTGCTCGAAAAAATCAAAGGCCTTGATGAAGCAGCAAAGAAGGAACTCGATGCTGTTGTTGATCTCAGTGGGTTACAGCATTTAAAAGTAAAGTATCTTGGCCGGAAGGGTGAGCTCACAACGATACTGAAATCGATGGGCTCCCTTACGCCCGATGAAAAACCGGTTATCGGCAAAGTGATCAACGATCTGAAGGTGAGCCTCACTGCTCTAATCGAAGATAAATCAAAAGTGCTGTCTGAGAGCGAGCTTCAGAATCAACTCTCACAGGAAAAAATCGATGTCACAGTTCCTGCCAGAGGGATACTTCCCGGGCATTCTCACCCCCTCACAATGATGAACGATGAGATAGTCAGAGTTTTCAAGGGCCTTGGATTTTCCACTTATGAAGGACCTGAGGTCGAGACCGACTACTATAATTTCGAAGCACTCAATATGCCGGCAAATCACCCCGCGAGGGATATGCATGACACCTTTTACGTCAAGGGTGGCAAATTGCTTCGCACCCACACCTCCACAGTGCAGATACATGTGATGAAGAATCAATCCCCACCGGTCTATATGATCGCCCCGGGGGCGGTCTATCGCAGGGACAACGATCTCTCCCATTCCCCTATGTTCTATCAGGTTGAGGGGTTGATGGTGGATCGAAACATCTCGTTTGGAGATCTCAAAGGGATCTTAAGCACATTTTGCAGGGAGGTTTTCGGCACGAAACTCAAAGTCAGATTCAGGCCGAGTTTTTTTCCTTTCACCGAGCCCTCTGCAGAACTCGACATTAGCTGTGTAATCTGTGACGGGAAGGGGTGTCAGGTCTGCAAACAGAGCGGATGGATTGAGGTTCTGGGATGCGGTATGGTCGATCCCGAGGTCTTCAAGGCAGTTGGATACGATTCCAATATGGTTCAGGGTTTTGCATTTGGTATGGGTGTGGATAGGTTCGCAATGTTAAAGTACAAAATTAATAATATTCGTTTATTTTATGAGAATGATCTTAGATTTTTGGAGCAGTTCTGATGAAAGTCCCTTTGAGCTGGATTAAAAAATTTACTGATTACAAGGGCTCTGCCGAAGATCTCGCCGATAAGCTCACCTTCGGAGGACTCGAAGTTGAAGATATGCATGCTATTTCGGACGATGTCGTTTTTGATATCAATGTCACCGCAAATCGCGCCGATTGTCTTTCAGTGATAGGAATATCGAGAGAGGCCGCCGCATTAACAGGTTCGAGGTTTAGCGATATTTCTATTAAACCCTCTATCGGAAGGGTGAGGATAAGCGCCGAGTTGATCGTTGAGGTTAAGAATGATGCCGCATGTCCTCGTTATATGACCAGAATCATTCAGGGCGTGAAGATTGCACCATCACCCGATTGGCTGGTGAAGGCCCTCGGATTAGTCGGCATCAGGCCTATAAATAACGTCGTTGATGCGACAAACTATGTCATGTGGGAGATCGGTCAACCTCTCCACGCCTTCGACCGACGCTATATCAGCGATAACAAAATCGTTATAAGAAACGCTTCTGATAACGAGGTGTTTGTGACCCTCGATGGCGTCGAGAGGAAGCTCACCCAGGATGATCTGCTGATTGCAGACAACGAAAGGGGTATCGCACTCGCAGGTGTCATGGGGGGGAAGAATTCTGAAGTGAGGGATGATACGACCGAAGTTGTGCTCGAGAGCGCCTATTTTCATCCCACGAACATAGCTAAGACATCCAAACGATTGGGGCTGGTTTCCGAGTCATCGCGTCGTTTCGAAAGGGGTGTCGATCCCAACCGTGTGAACCTTGGATTGCATCGCCTGACGGAGTTGATTCTTGAGCTAGCAGGGGGAGAGGCGACGCTCGATTGGATCGATGCATCCGCAAAGACTCACCCACCTTCTAAGGTCAATCTTTCATTGAAAAGACTGAGTTCAATTTTAGGGATTGAAATCTCACCCGACAGAACGAAGAAACTTTTGAATTCGATTGGACTCAAGCTTGTGAGAAAGGGTCGCGAAGAGCTGGTATTTGAAGTCCCGACTTTCAGAGGGGATTTGACGAGGGATATCGATCTGATCGAGGAGATCGCCCGTTTACACGGCTATGAAAATATTCCTGAGACGATGCCGACTATCGCGATCAAGATGCCAGCCGAACCTGCCAACATGAATTATATTTCAAAGGCGAAGGGTGCTCTAAAAATTGCAGGGATGACCGAGGCGAGACTGCTTTCATTTACAAGCCTTGAAAAACTTTCCCGTTTGGGTGCAGGGGCAGATGTCGTTGAACTTGCTAACCCTTTTTCAAACGAGGATGCGGCATTAAGTACAACTTTGATTCCGGGACTGCTCGACCTTGCTGCCCTCAATTTCAACCGTCAGAAGAGGGATATCTCGGTCTTTACAATACAAAATGTTTACAGAGGCGATAAAGAGGAGCTCTCTCTTGCAGGTTTCGTATCAGGGAGAAATTCACCTTATGACTGGTCTAATGACAGAGTGGTCGATTTTTACGATCTGAAAAGAATTGTTGAGACCGTTTTTCTTTCATTGGGGCTTAAAAAAGATGTTGAATACCTCATAGATAATCTCCCCCCGTTTTTACACCCGGGAGAAGGGGCAAATATTTCATATCAGGGGGAGTCTCTGGGGTGTCTCGGAAAGATGAACCCAAAGACATCAAAATTATGGGATATAGAGGCTCCGATTTACATATTTGAGATGAATTTTAGTAAAATTGCTGAGATATCCAGATTAATTACTCCTGAATATGCTGAAATCTCAAAATTTCCCAGTGTCGAGAGGGATTTTGCCATTTTGGTCTCCGATGATGTCACGGTCGATCAGATTATGAAGGAAATTTTAAGTTTGAAGGTCAATTTCCTTAAAAATATGCACCTTTTTGACATTTATAAGGGAAAAAGTGTTCCTGATGGCCAAAAAAGCCTTGCATTTCGTCTGAATTATGGACTTATTGACAGGACATTGACCGATGAGGAAGTAAATAGCGCTCAGGAAAAAATTATTGAGATTCTTAATAAAAATTGCAATGCTCAGTTGCGCACATGAGTTTTTTAGTGTATGTTACAACAACGGCTTGAGGTAATTTATTTAAGTTGTTGAAAAGGAGGGTGTTATGACGAAAGCTGATATAATCGAACGCATCTACGAGAAGATCGGTTTCTCGAAAAAGGAATCAGCGGAGATTGTGGAGATGGTTTTTGATACCATGAAAGAGACTCTGGAAAAGGGAGAGAAGATAAAAATTTCCGGATTCGGAAATTTTGTGGTCCGCCAAAAACGTCCAAGGGTTGGAAGAAATCCCCAGACCGGTGAAGAGATTGAGATTTCCGCAAGGAAAGTTTTGACCTTCAGGCCGAGTCAGGTGCTGAAATCGGTGCTTAATCAGGAAGAGGAAGCTACTTTAAAAACGCCGCCAGTTGATATGTTATAAATCGTAATTTCTTTCATGGAGGCTTAGTGGAAAGAGCTATACCCAACAAATTATATTTTCGCATCGGTGAGGTGAGCGATCTCGTCGGAGTAAAGCCCTATGTGCTGAGATATTGGGAAACCGAGTTTGGCGATATCAAACCTACAAAATCTAAGTCTGGACAGCGACTCTATAAGCGCCGCGATGTCGAAATGCTGATGAAGATCAAAGAGCTCCTCTATAATGAGCGTTTCACAATTGATGGTGCCAGAAAACGTCTCAAAGATGATGATCACGGAGGACCAAGAACAGACGAAGAGGCCGCTTTAGGTGCAGTGAACAGAATATCGGCCACCGCTCTCAAGGGACAGGTAGCAGGACAGTTGGATGCCTTCACATCTGTCGATGATTCAAGTTATTCAGAGATAACCGATGAGACCGATTGTGCACCCTCTGTCGCAACCCGGTCAAAATATATCAAGGTTGCAAACGAAGATAACAGAAAGTTGCTAACAAAGATCAAAACAGACTTAAGCGCTCTTTTAGAATTAGTCAGGGAATAACAGCTAAAACGGAAGTGAAATAAAAGTCACTGATGCGTCAAAAGTCAGTGACATTTTTTTATAATGAAGTAACTGGCTCTTTTAAATCGTGAATTCAGTTCGGGGCGTGGCGCAGTTTGGCTAGCGCACTTGCATGGGGTGCAAGGGGTCGGAGGTTCGAATCCTCTCGCCCCGACCTGGATTCATGAAAAGTTTAGCGATGAAAAATATAAAAACAAAAAATCCGTAGGGCTACTTGCTTATTTACCAGTTTTAACTTGCGAGAATTAGTGCAGAATTCAATTGTTGCAAAAATTGCAACAGTTCAAAAAATACTTAATTAGTAAAGTGTTATGAGCAATGAAAACAACAAAATAGTTCTTTTTAAAAACCGGAAAATACGGCGTATTTGGTATGAAGACAAATGGTTCTATTCAGTGGTGGATATCGTGGAGGCTTTGACTGAGAGTCCGACTCCTCGTCAATACTGGGGGAAGGTAAAACAGAGGGAGTTTATTGATCTTCAGCTGTCCCCAATTTGGGTACAACTAAAATTAGAGAGCTCGGATGGTAAAAAATACACTACCGATTGTGTCAATACCAAAAGCGCATTGCGTCTTATTCAGTCAATTCCTAGTAAAAAAGCTGAGCCGTTTAAGCGTTGGTTGGCGCAGGTGGGAAAAGAGCGATTGGACGAGATAGAAAATCCGGAACTGGCGCAAGAGAGAATGAAAACGCTCTATGAACAAAAAGGCTATCCCAAAGTATGGATAGATAAGCGCCTGCGAGGTATTGCTATTCGGCAAAACCTGACCGACGAATGGAAAGAGCGAGGAATTATTACTCAAAAAGAATACGCGATTTTAACCGCGGAAATTTCCCAAGCCACTTTTGGCATGACGCCGAGCGAGTATAAAAAAATAAAAAATATTCCGCCAAAATCCAAAGCCAATTTACGAGACAATATGACCGATCTGGAGCTTATTTTCACCATGTTGGGTGAGAAGGTAACCACCGAGATTTCTTACAAAGAAAAGCCCAAAGGCATGCCGGCCAATAAAAAAGTTGCCAAACGCGGCGGAGACGTGGCAGGGAAAGCGCGGAAAGAAACGGAAAAGGAACTGGGAAGAAGCGTTATTTCAAATGAAAATTATTTAGAATTAGAAAGTGTTGAAGAAAGACCAAAATTATCTGATAAAAAGCAAGATTGATTATGAGTGAAACAGGTGGAGTCTAAATAACAGGAAAAGAGGGACGTTAAAAAAATGAAAGTTTTTTTGCTTTAATTGCGACCTGAATTCATATTTTATGCTTCTTCAATCAAAAATCCTCTCTCAAATTCCAAACCTCTCCCACGGCTTTGGAACGGGGGAATTCGCCTTTGAAGATTATTTTTCCACGAGAGATATATCGATACCTCAAACACATCAAATCCACAGCGATATAGTAATAAATCTGGCTCATACTGCGCAGACTGAAATTCTTGAAGGAGACGCCTTCATAACTGATCAGCCGGGTAGTCTCTGCTATATTCGAACTGCGGATTGTGTTCCGATTCTCATTGCCGATAAAAAACGGATGGCAATCGCGGCAGTTCATGCCGGATGGAAGGGGACTCATCAGAATATCGTTTCAAAGACGCTCATAGCTATGAAGGAATCTTTTGGAACGAATGCAGGTGATTGCATGGCAGCGATCGGTCCCGCGATTTGTTCTTCATGTTATGAGGTCGGTGATGAAGTGATCGATGCGCTTTCACAGCTTCCTATAGCCATTGATGAACATCTTACCGGCATGAATATCGATCTCTCAGGAATAAATGCTTCATTGCTTGAAAAAGCTGGAGTGAATAAAGAGAATATCGAGCAACTAGGTCTTTGTACCAAGTGCGATGAGCGATTTAATTCGTATCGAAAAAACAGAACCGCAGGGAGGCAGATAAGTTTTATCATCAAGACTGAAGAGCGCATATAGCATATGGCATATAGTATATGGTGAAAAGCTCTGACATCGAGTTCGTAACCATATGCTATATACAATATGCCATATACGTTTTTGCTTTTTTATGTTTCTTGTCACCGTTTCTTCTAGCTGATATACTCCAAAAAAATCTGGAGGAATAATGAAACTTCTAAAAGAACTCATCTGTGCATTTGGTATTAGCGGGTACGAGGTCGAAGTCAGAAACATTATCAAACGTGAGATCAAGGATTATGTGGATGAGGTGAAGATCGACAAGATGGGGAATCTTATTGCATATAAAAAGGGAAAACCGCCGCGTGGGATGTTGGCCGCTCACATGGACGAAGTCGGTCTCATGATAAAATCGATAAATGATAAGGGATTGATAAAATGTTCTACCGTTGGCAGCCTTGAAGCCGTGAGTCTTATCGGTGCACATGTTCAGATTATGACAAAGACCGGTAAGATATACGGTATAGTCACCACGAAGGAGATGAGCAATTGTGAGGAGATAACTGAACTGCCGTTTATTAGTGATATCATTGTCGATACAGGTTTGAAAAAGGCAGAGCTTAAGAAAAAGGGTGTCGATGTAGGCTCTTACATTGAACTTGAAGCCCCCACCTATTTTCACTTCGGAAAGAAGTTGGTGGGAAAGAGCCTCGACGATCGTATCGGGTGCTATATTTTGTGTGAGGTGATCAAGAGATGCAGGAAAAATCCCTTTGAGTATTATTTTGTCTTCACTGTGCAGGAGGAGATAGGTCTGCATGGTGCCAGAACCTCCGCGTATTCGATCATGCCCGACTGGGGCCTTGCCGTTGATGTCTGTGTCGCCAACGATCTGATGAAAGAGCCAGGCGAGGATGCGATATCGTTGGGAGAGGGTCCAACACTTACTGTCATGGACAACTCGATGATTGCAAGTCGACGCATAAATACGCATATCAAATCGATAGCCAAAACCAAAAAGATCCTCCTGCAATTCGAAGTGAGCGATGTCGGTACGACCGACGCCAGCACGATTTTGACCTCTCGAGGAGGTGTTCCTGCCTCCGTTCTCAGCATACCTGTGAGAAACCTGCACACGACCTGCAGCATGGCCCATCAGCGCGATATCAATAACTGCATCCTGCTCTTGCAGGCTTTGATAAACAAACCTCCAAAGATCGAAGTGCTAAAGAATATATCGAGAATGTGATAAAATCAGTCGCTGGTCGCTAGTTTCTGGTCGCCGGTGGGTTACTGGCAAGAATGGTTGGCTAGTAACCCAAAAGCTAGCAACCAGCCAGCGACAAGTAACCAGCGACTAGCGACTGATTTTTAGTTTGACCTCCCCCCATTAGTTATCTATTTTCCCGCAAATGAAGAAGAGTGTGTTGATAGGGATTTCCGGCGGAGTTGACAGCTCGGTGGCCGCGTATCTTTTGAAAGAGTCGGGCTATGAGGTCATTGGTGCGACTTTGAGCCTCTTCAACTGCGATAGGGTGAGCGATAAAAGCTGCTGTAGAAGAGAGGATAAGCTTCTTGCTCAAAAAATTTGTGAACAGTTGGGCATAAAACATCACATGATTCATGCCGAAGAGAGGTTTAAGGAGCTTGTGATCGATCCCTTTGTCGAAGAATACCTGAACGGCCGCACACCCAGCCCCTGTATAATTTGCAACCGAAAGCTCAAGTTCGAAGCTCTCATGAAAAAAGCGGATGAACTCGGCTGCGAATTTATATCAACAGGTCACTATTGCAGAATAATCGATGGCAGACTTGTAAGAGGGTTGGATGACAAAAAGGATCAGTCCTATTTTCTCTTCATGCTTGATAAAAGTATGCTGGGGAGGGTTATCTTTCCCCTCGGTGATCACTGTAAAAAGGATGTAAGAGAAATTGCCACGAAATTAAACCTTCCGACTTCGTCGAAGCGTGAGAGTCAGGAGGTCTGTTTTGTTCCGGATGATGATTATGTCGCTTATATCGAAGAGGTTGCAAACAATCGTTTGAAAGGGAGCGGCGATTATGTCGATGTTGAGGGAAACGTAATTGGAAAGCACAAAGGAATTCACGCCTATACTATAGGTAAAAGAAGAGCTCTGAATTTAAGCCTTGGGAAGAGAAAATACGTTGTGAGAATAGATGCCCCTCAAAACAAGATAGTCATCGGGGATGAAAAAGATCTGATGAGTAGCAGCATGGTAGTCGAGAAATTGAATTGGTTGGAGATTCCTGATTTTGATAAAAAATATCTTGTTAAGATAAGATATAATCATAAAGGTGTCATTTCAAAGTTAGAAGCGTCTGGTGATAAAATCAAAGTGAAATTTGATCTTCCGCAAAAAGCAGTCACGCCGGGACAGGCCGCGGTTTTTTACGATGGCGATGTGGTTGTGGGTGGAGGGTGGATAGCCCAAGTGTAGGAGTGTTTAAGTGTAGAAGTATAGAAGTGGATATGGAAAGAAAACATATAACAGCAATCACATTCGGATGTAAGGTGAATCAGTATGACAGTGCTGAGATCGTATCGCTTTGTGTAGGATCGGGATATGAATATGTCGATGATTCTGACGCTGCTGATATTGTAATTGTTCATACCTGCGCTGTTACAGCGGAAGCTGTGAGACAGGCGCGGCAGAAGATCAACGCCCTTCATCGCACATATCCTCACTTGAAAATTATAATCGCAGGTTGTGCTACAGAGCTTGATTCAAAAGGATGGATGGCGATCGACGGTGTTGTTTTTGTGTGCGGTGTGAGCGACACCGACAGACTAAAAACTTATCTAAAATTACCCTCTACAAAAGATGCAGCGTTTAAACAAAAGCGCGCGCGATATTTTATGAAGGTTCAGGATGGATGCGATCACGCATGCAGCTACTGTGTCATAAGGCTTGCAAGGGGGAAATCAAGAAGTCGTGATGAAGATTCGATTTTAAAAGAGTATCGCCGCATAAAAGAGCTTGGCGTCAATGAGGTTGTGCTCACCGGCATCCATCTTGGAGATTATGGCCGCGATCTGAAAGGTTGTTTTGATCTAACGCGCCTGGTAGCGCGCCTCGTAAAAGAAGAGAATTCCCCCCGCATCAGGCTCTCATCGTTGCATCCAAATGAAATAACAGATGACCTGATATCCATGATGAAAGAGAATAAAAAAATATGCAGACATATTCATCTCTCAGTGCAGAGCCTCTCAGGTCCTGTTCTTCGCGCCATGAACCGAGATTACGATGCCGCTCTGGTTATTAATCTCATAGAAAGACTAGCGAAAGAGGTCGATGGCATCTTCATCGCTGCTGACATAATCACAGGCTTTCCAAACGAATCGGATGAATATTTTTCGCAAACCTATGATGCTTTATGCTCACTTCCGATCTCATCTCTCCATGTCTTTCCCTTTTCATCGCGTCCCCGCACTCCCGCAGCTAAGTTACAAAATATCAATACTAAGAGCGCTATAAAGGGGAGGGTTGCCGATTTAAGAAATTTGTCAGCTAAGAAATGGCAAGAATTTGCAAAGAGTCAGATTGGCAAGGGACTTGAAGTCATAGTGACAAGTGAGGATGATAAAACTGCTACTTGCATGAGCGACAACTACTTAAACATAAAATTACCCTCTTCTGTAGTTAAATATGGCGATATTGGAAAAGCTATGATAGGATCCATCGCCGAAATGGAGGTCTTGGGCAAATGGGTATAGACAAAGAGATATTAAAACAGTTGAAGAAGTTCGAGAAGGTAATCGGATATCGTTTTAAGAATAAAGCCCTTCTCAAAAGAGCGCTCAGCCATAAATCTTATGTGAATGAACTCGGCCTTCCTGCATTCGAGAGCAATGAGCGCCTCGAGTATCTTGGGGATGCCGTTTTGGAACTTTCGATAAGCCATCTCCTCATCAATAAATTTAAAGAGAAGCCAGAGGGTGAGCTTTCAAAGATGCGGGCAGCCGTTGTGAACGAGGAGATTCTTGCGAATTTAGCAAGAGAGATCAGTCTGGGGCAGATGCTCTTTTTGGGAAGAGGCGAGGACAATACGGGCGGACGCGAAAAGCCCTCCATTCTCTCAGATGCTTTCGAAGCCGTACTCGGCGCGATCTATCTTGATCGCAATTATGAGAAGGCCAAGAAGGTTGTTGAAAGATTATGGTGCGATCTTCTCGAGGAGACAGGTGCAGAGGGATTTATAAGGGATTACAAGACGCGCGCGCAGGAGGTCTTTCAGAGCAAATTCAGAAGTGTGCCTCACTATAAACTGGTCAAACAGAGCGGGCCGGATCATTCCAAGACCTTCGAGGTGGAGCTCTTTGTTCAGGAGAGACTGATGGGAAAAGGTGCAGGTAAGAGCAAAAAATCTGCAGAGCAGGAAGCCGCGAGAGCTGCATTGGAAAAACTCGAAGGGGGTAAGAATGAATAGATTCGGTTATGTTTCTATAGTAGGCAGGCCAAATGTCGGCAAATCGACCCTCTTGAATGCCATTCTGGGTGAAAAGGTTGCGATCGTCACGCATAAGCCGCAGACGACGCGCCGACATTTATCGGGCATCTATTCCGACGACGATTCCCAGATCGTTTTTCTCGACAGTCCGGGCTTTCATGAATCGGGAAAACCGCTCAATCAGGCGATGATAGATGAGGTTGCAAAGGTGATATCCGATGCGGATGTCATTTGCGTAATGTTCGAGGCGGGTATCTTTCCGACAGATCAAGATGAAAAACTCTGGGAGATTGCTACACGCAAGGAGACGATATGCCTTGTCAACAAGGCCGATCTTCTGAACAAGGATGAGGTTGGTCAGTTTGCGAAACGGTTAAAAGAACTGCTAAACCCGAGCGACATTCTTTTTATATCGGCCAAAAATAATGATGGTGTCAAAGAACTAGTCGCGTTTCTCAAAACCCGTATCCCCGAGGGCGAAGCTCATTTTCCAAAGGATGAATATGCGCGCCACTCGGTGCGTTTTTTGACGTCGGAATTAATTCGCGAGCAGCTTTTTTTAGAGGTGCATCAGGAGCTCCCTTATTCAATCGCCGTTCAGATCGATGAATTCAAAGAGCCTCAGGAGGCGAATGGGCTGACTGTCATCAAGGCGACGATATTTGTGGAGAGGGAATCCCAGAAGCCGATGATCATCGGAAAAGGGGGCAAGAAGATAAAGGAGATCGGAACGAGATCGCGCGGAGAGATCGAAAAACTGGTCGGCACAAAGGTCTTTTTGGATCTGCACGTCAAGGTACGAAAAGACTGGACGAAAGATCCAAGGGCTGTGAAGGAGTTGTTGTAAATGCGACATGTGAAATTTCTCATCGCAATCGTCGCCTGTTTTCTTTTTGTGGGGACGGCCTTTTCCAAGGAAAAACCATCCTATGAAAAGATCGGCACGACGATCGATCTCGACATCTGGGGGATAGCGCGCGCAGACATGGAAGGTGATGGAAATTCGAGCACCTATCTCATCGATCGCAGTTCGCTCTACCTATATGAGAACGACACTAAGACTAAAAAGATTCACGATTTTGGCCCAAATATCAAAGCATACAGGATCTATAGCTTCGATCTCGAAGGGGATGGCAAGGATGAACTCGTCGTCACTGCGCAATCGCCATATTCGTGGCAGTCGTATCTCTTTAAAAAGAGTGACGATGGTTATGTTGCTATAAACGCGCCGCAGTCGTGGATGCTGAGGGTAGTTTGTAAGCCGGGTGAGAACTGCGCTCTGATCGGTAAAAGGGACGACAAGATCTACGAGTTTAAATACGAAGATGGAAAGCTCAAGCCCTCAAAGGTTTACGTCAAATGCAGAAATTGCGATCTCTATAGTTTTAGCTTTCTCAATAATGACGAGATGGCAAAGCTGGCAGATGATAACCGCTTTGAGATCTGGGAGTTGAAGGGTGAGCGCTTTAAAAAGTCGTGGCGGGGCGGCCCCCATCTCGGCCGAAGCTTGAATATTCTGGATCAAAAGGATATCCCCCTTGCCCCACTGGTGGTGAATCAGAATGAAGTCGTGGTCGCGAATTTCAAGCAGCCGATGGCGCAGGTGATCGGCAACAAGCCCTACACATCCGCAAGCCAGCTGATGATCCTGAAAAGGGACAACGAACTCGGCTTTGTTGAGAGTAAAACCTCTCCACAGTGGCCAGCCGTTATCACTGACTACCTTCTTGACAAAAAGGCCGATGGTGAGGCAAAAGGTGTTTTCGTCGTGCTTCAACTTGGCAATTCGTTATTCCATAACGCCAAAAAAAGCGTTTTGGCATATTATGCTCTTTAAAAATGAATCAACCATGTCTTAGGTTTTTCTAACACCTATGACCTGATTTTTATGGCAGGGTAGCTCAGTTGGTGAGAGCACGGGATTCATAACCCCGGGGTCGGCGGTTCAAACCCGCCCTCTGCTACCAACCACCCCGGAGGTGGAAGGCTTTCCTCCTCCGGGCTGTGGCGTTTTTCAATAAAAATTACCGTTACAATTTTTCTTACTTTCTCTCCAATTTTAGCAACATATTTTGATAATCGCCGATAAACAAGTCACAGGAGGATGTTTATGGGCAACGATAATAATCCAATATGCCGTCTCAAGAAGCCCCGTTGGTTTGACTTTAATAGGCTCTATACTAATTTTCGCAAAATCAAACTGAAAAGTGGCATCGGTGGCATAGCGCATGGTCAGTACATTGCACCAAACGAACATCATGATCATCTTTATGCACGCTGTATTCAAAGAAAACCGTTGGGAGGCATTGTTGGTGTCGGAACATTCAGGATGCTCAACAGGCTTGTTCATGGCAACTATCCATTCCTCATCATGTTTGACTACGACTACGGAGTTGCTGCCTTCAATAGATTTCTCATAAAGCTCATTAAAATTGCAAAGAACCGGCGCGAGTTTTTGAGCATCCTCTTCACTGGCGGGATAAAGCGGGAACATATAGAAATGGCAAAGCTAAATAAGTGGTCATCGGTTCGTTTTATACAGCAACTGGCTTATCCTGATGCAAAACATCCGATTTTAAAACTAAACTTTTATGACGATTGTGAAAAATTGTTGAGAGGTAATATCAATGCTCGTATCAAAGGGTGGCAGCATTTTGGTTTAGGCCGTGGATTCAAATCCTATTCAAATAAAAGCAAGGATTTGATCGTATCTCTTCTGTTAAAAAATAAAGCTTTTAGCGATAACAAAAAAGATATACTTCATATCAACACCGGATTCGATCTGGTCAGACTGATTTCAAAGAGTAGATATTTTTTGACCGAACCTATTTCCAAAATGAGCTCAAGTGTAGGTTTTAGATTGAGTCTTGGGGACTACCATAGATCTCGTTCATTTCATAATACATTCGCAGGATCAGATCGATTGTACAAAATGGTGCGTCAAAAGGCAATATCCGGGCGGATTAAAGTAGTCGTTGGTGATCTGACATCCCCAAAGCACATGCGATCTATTGGAGAGATTTTAAGAACACATAGATATTACATTTCGGCTGTTGATATTTCAAATGTCCCGGATTATTTGAACAGGTCGATGCGCATCAGAATGGCTGAAGGCATCAGACAACTTCCACTCACCGTTGGTGCAAGGCTGTTTTTTACAACGAATATGTTTGCCAACCGATTCTTCATCTATTTTCGAAACGACGGTTGGTTTTACGGCGTAGCTCTTGCTTCAGATGCAAAAAGAGTTGTTGATTACTGGCAGGATAAAAAGGATCAGAAAGCAGAATTTATGGTAAAGAAAGCAAGGGTCAGGCTTTATACAAGAAAAGATGGCTCAAACACCAACCTTCAACCCTATCCATATAATCTTTGCAGATGAGGGTATGTTGAAGATAAATTTTAACACCGTAAAAAACATCGCAATTAACCGGCCAATCGGGTCAGGGATTTTGTGTAGGGAGGATGGGGAAATTGGTTGGGAGATTGTTTTTTTGGATTTCGATGGCAAGCCTTGTCAACCTTCTGACGAGGTTTTTCTGATTAGAGGGTTGTTTTTTGA
>JBDRGF010000105.1:0-3906 GCA_043818055.1 Pseudomonadota bacterium
GAAATTATTCACAGCAGGGTAAATAGTGAGAAACCAAATATGGGATTAACCACTTGGAAAAATGCGACCAAAGGAGCCATTAGAAAAACTGATGTCAGTATTGCCAAGAATTATCTGAATGAAAGAGAGATGGATGGACTAAACAGAATTGTTACGATGTATCTTGACTATGCTGAAATGCAGGCGCAAAAGGGTGTTGTGATGTATATGAAAGACTGGGTAGAGAGATTGAACGGCTTTTTGCAATTCAACGAAAAAGAAATTTTGCAGGATAGCGGCAAGATTAGTCATGAAGTCGCAGTGGCATTAGCCGAAAGCGAATATGAAAAATACCAAGTCATTCAAGACCGTATGCTTGAATCTGACTTTGACCGCGAAGTGAAAAAATTGCTTAAATTGTAACAGCTCAGTTAACCGCAGAGACGCAGAGGCACAGAGATGGAAATAAATCAAATAACAGAAAAGATAATTGGGGCTGCAATTGAAATACATAGGACACTTGGGCCGGGTCTTTTGGAATCTGCCTATGAAGAATGTTTCTGTCCTCAGAGATGGAATCAAGCGTATGGTTAATAATCTTTGAATTCCCTCTGCGCCTTTGCGTCTCTGCGGTTAACTATTGCCTTAAATTCACAAGGAAAAAACTATGACATACTTAAACGAAGATACCTTAGTCCAACAAACAACTGTGGATTACCTGCGAGATCAACTTGGATGGGAGGCGGTGTATGCCTACAACCAGGAAACATTTGGGCAGGATGGTCTTTTGGGCAGAAACTCCGACCGTGAGGTGGTGCTTACGCGTTATCTGAAAAAAGCCCTCGAAAAGTTCAACCCCCATCTCCCTGTAGCCGCTTATGATGAAGCCGTCCGACAGGTAGTGGATTACTCCCAGAGCCAATCTATGCTTGCCTCTAACTTTGATAAATACAAACTGTTCAAAGACGGTGTGCTGGTTTCTTTTCAGGGAGAAGATGGCAAGATAAAAAAAGAGCGGCTCAGGATATTTGATTTTAATGAGGCAACAAACAATCACTTTTTGACAGTGCGGGAATTGTGGGTGCATGGAGATTTATACCGCCGCCGGATTGATATTGTCGGGTTTGTCAACGGTATTCCCCTTTTGTTTGTGGAGTGCAAAAACATTCATAAAGACCTCAAAAACGCTTACGAAAGAAACCTTGCTGATTACAAAGACACTATCCCGCTTTTCTTCCATCACAACGCAATCGTCATGCTCGCCAATGGCGAAAAGGCCAAAATCGGCAGCATCACTGCTGGTTATGAGCATTTTCATGAGTGGAAGCGTCTGTCAGAAAAAGACCCGGGCGTAGTGGATATGGAAACCCTTTTGAAGGGTGTTTGCGACAAGGAAAATTTTATGGATATCTTTGAAAATTTCATTGTCTATGACGATTCCAGCGGAAAACAGATAAAGGTGCTGGCGAAAAATCACCAGTATCTGGGCGTTAATCAGGTCATCAAGGCATTGAATGATCCCAAAAGGGTTAAAGGAAAGCTCGGCGTTTTCTGGCATACACAAGGAGCTGGCAAGAGTTATTCCATGGTATTTTTTACAGCCAAGGTGCATCGTAAAATCGGTGGTAATTATACATTTTTAGTCTGCACTGATAGAGATGATCTTGATACCCAAATATACAAAACCTATGCGGGATGCGGTGTGGCTGATAACGACAAAACACACTGCCGACCAGCCAGTGGCAGGCATTTAGCTGAGCTTATGAGTCATCACAAGGCTTATGTTTTTACCACGATTCAAAAATTCAATCAGGATGTAGAGACGCAAAATCTTGCGTCTCTACATTACACCAAACGAGATGACATTATTGTAATCACCGACGAAGCCCACCGCACTCAATATGGCACCCTTGCCCTGAATATGCGTAATGCCTTACCAAATGCCAACTTCATCGGGTTTACCGGCACACCGCTATTTAAGGATGATGAAATCACCGCAAAGGTTTTTGGTGAGTATATTTCCACCTATGATTTTCAGCGGGCTGTAGAGGATAAGTCAACTGTGCCGCTATATTACGATTGCCGGGGCGAAACTCTGGGCGTGGCAACGAATGAAATCAATGAACGGATTGCCGAAAAGCTGGAACAAATTGAAATTGATGATATTGATGTGAGCCAGCGATTAGAAAAAGAGCTGAAGCGGGATTACCACATCATCACTGCCGAAAAACGGCTCAATCAAATCGCCAGGGATTTTGTGGACCACTACACCACCTCTTGGGAAACAGGTAAAGCGATGTTTGTGTGCATTGATAAATTAACCTGTGTGCGGATGTATGAATTGATTGGGCAATATTGGGATCAAAAAGCAGAGAAAATAGAAGAATCATGGAAATTGGCATCGGGAGAAGAAAAGGAAAATCTTGGTAATCAGCTCATCTGGATGAAAGTAACAAAAATGTCGGTGATTGTGAGTGAAGAGCAGGGCGAGGTTGAGAAGTTCAGAAAATGGGGTTTTGATATTCTCCCGCACCGACGACTCATTAAGAATGGCTTTGAACTCTCAGATGGAACACGAATTGATGTGGATTCTGCTTTTAAGAGAGAGGAACACCCATTTAGAATAGCGATAGTTTGTGCGATGTGGCTGACCGGGTTTGATGTGCCGAGTCTGGCGAACCTTTATCTGGATAAACCGCTCAAGGCTCATACTCTGATGCAGGCGATTGCCCGCGCCAACCGGGTCAACAAAGATAAAAACAATGGACTGATTATTGATTATTGCGGTATTCTCAAGAATTTACGCCAAGCACTGGCAACCTTTGCCGGTACAGTCGATACAGGCAGAACCGGTGGATTGGGGCTGGATGAACTGGATCCAACCAGAACCAAAGAAGAATTACTTGAAGACTTAAAACAATCGATTGATTTGGTAGAGACGCAAAATTTTGCGTCTCTACATGCAATCATCAACACCAACGGATTTGAGAGAAACAAGGCGATTGTCGTGGCTAAAGAAGCGGTGAACGAAAATGATGAAACCAGAAAGAAATTTGAGGTTATGTGCCGCGAGGTATTTATTAAATTTAAATCCTGCCTGACAATTCCCGGGGTAAATGACTATCGTAACCAATACGGAGCTATCAATATCATTTACAAAAGTCTACAAAAAGACCGCGACCAGGCAGATATCAGCGATATTATCAGACAACTGCATAAAGTTATTGATGAGTCAATTATTGTTAAGTCTGATAGAATCAAAGAATCTAATGAGCCGTATGATATCAGCAAAATTGACTTTAACCGATTGCGGGCAGAATTTAAAAATACCAAAGCAAAAAATACCACTGTTCAGAGCCTTAAAAGCGTGATTGAGAAAAAACTTCAGCGGCTCATCCAAAGAAATCCGCTCCGGACAGATTTTCAGGAACATTATGAAAAAATCATTGATGAGTACAATAAAGAAAAAGACCGCCAAAATATTGAAGCTATCTTTGAGGCATTATTGAAATTTGTGCAGGAATTGGACGAGGAAGAAAGCCGGGCAGTGCGAGAGGGATTAGATGAGGAGACTCTGGCTATTTATGACCTTTTAGTAAAACCGGATTTGAAATCCCATGAAATCCAAAAGATAAAGAAGGTAGCCAAAGAATTACTGGAAAAACTGAAGGGGAAATTAAGGGATATGTATAAGTGGCAAGACAAAGAGCCTACAAGGGATGGTGTAAAAGCTTTAATTAGAGATTTTCTGTGGAGTGATGCAATCGGGTTGCCTGTAGAGTATTATACTCAAAGCGATGTATATACGAAAACTGACGCTGTTTTTTATCATGTCTATCGGGCATATCCGACAGTGCCATCGCCGTATTATGCAGGCGTGGGTATGGGTAAATGAAGATTGCGGTCTCTGGTAAGGGTGGTGTAGGA
>JBDRGF010000106.1:0-2278 GCA_043818055.1 Pseudomonadota bacterium
GTGGTTTTCACATCGGCATGCCCCATAAAATTTTATATACTGCAATATCCAGGAAGAGTAAGACTGTGCGGTAAACTGTATGCATAGTGATAATATCGTAAAACTTCACGGACTTGATCCATTAAACGATGTTCTGGATTCAGTTTAAATTTCATCTTGATTTCCATATTTTCATTATATTATATTGATAATATATAAAATTTAATAATAGAAAAAAGAGTCAAAAAATTCAAGAGAAATATTTACCTTAGTTGAACTTAATATGCGAATACGTGGAAACATTTTCCAGATATATAGTCCTATATCATGGAAAAATTTTACATTTATCAACACTGATAAGCTGACCGCTCGCGATGCTCGCGATCAGCTTATCGTCGGCTGTTAGGCCCTGCGGGCTCTCACACCCTTTCAGGCGGCGCTCGCGCTCCGCCTATCAAGGGCGTTCGAGCCGACTCCGGTGGCATCCAGCCGCAAGCACGCTTGCATCGTGATGCCATCCTCGCGGCTCAACAGCCGACGTTAGCCAGGACTAAATATGCCTATACATTTTAAAATTGATGAACGTTTAGCCGGTTACGCAGCGGCAACTGCGAAACCCGGAGAAATTGTTCCGATCTGCTATCGTGAACTAATCGGACCTTTGGATGCCTTGCATTTGCAACAGCAACTTGATCAGCTCCAAGGTACACTATTTAGCAAGATCCCATCTCTTCCGGACCCTTCTATAATCCATCACTTGCTCGTGCTAATTCGCCCTGACCTTTCCTGTACTGCCTACGTAAATGAGCTGAACATTTTGGACAAGGTTAAAGTCAACCGTTCTGTAAAACGTGGAGAGTTAATCTACGCACGTGACGTAGCTGACGTTGCCGATGTTGATCTTAATGTTGAGATACCCCAAGATTTTGGAGTTGTTTTTGTTCGTTCACTAGGTTGGAGGCGCTCACTGTTTTTCGACTTCGGGCCACTGCTTCCCGATATCGGACCCAGGACTAATCCAATCGAGAAAGCATTCGCTCAACAGTCGCTGCTACTCCTTGGCATTCCCAGTACAATCGAAAGCCCCGAAGGATTTACGACGCAACTCCAACACATGGAAAATGGACTGTCCCGACTCAAACAGCTTCTTATGGAACAGAATGAATCGGAATCAGTCTATCAGGAACTGCTTGAAGAACACCCATGGATGCTTGGGGGGCTATACTCTGAAATAAATCGGCATAGTGCCCTTGACGATCAGAGAATTCCTGACTTTACTGCAATCCGTTGCTATGACCATTGCCTTGACATAATTGAAATTAAGCAACCCTTTCTTAAGCTCTTTCGTAAAAAAGGGGGATATGCTGCTGCATTCAATGATGCGTGGAACCAAGCCGAAAGCTATATTTCGTTTGCTGTCCAGCAACGGAGCTATCTTTATGAGGAGAAAGAATTGCGATTCGAGAATCCACGATGTATTTTGTTACTTGGCTATAACTTGACCCCAAAAAAACTTCGAGAGATACGAAAAAAGGAAGGCCTCGGGAGAATAATTTCGGTTTTTACATATGACCATTTGGTAAAGACTGCTTCACATGTTTACTCTCTCATGTGTACAGCTAATGAGCGAACTGTGTCGGCTATACCTCAAGAGCCGATGGCTAACCAAGCAAATGCAGTCGACTCGTAAACTCGCGGCTGATTTGCCGCGAACCCCGCAGTAAGATACAAAGTTAGGCGCAATTAGAACGGCGTTTTTTGATAAAACATGACGAGAAGAAGTTATTTTTTTGTATTCTGCATTAATATTACGAACATTTCAAGAAAATCATTTTCAGTAATGATAGTAAAAGATAATTTGCAAACACTTTTCCTGTCCCGTTATAGAAAACAGTTAATAAGAAAACAAATAGAAGCAAATGATATAGAAGAAGTACTATTCTCTTTTCGGCCTAAATGGTTTTTGGAAGCGCAAATTCAATTCTCCTTTTCTTAACAGTTCTTTGACAAATTTAACACCGGGCAGTTTCTCCATAGCCTTTCGGATTCTGTCGGCAGAAGGGTGGATATAGGGTTCAGTGCTTCGAGTAGAAGAATGACCGAGAATGCTCTGTATGACCAGGATATCAACCTCTTTATCGTTAAGATGAGAAGCCATACTGTGTCGCAGGGTATGGCATGTAACATTAAAAGGAACGTTTAAAGAAGAGCAAAGCAGGATCTTTTTAAAATTATCTTCCATGGTGCGTATTGCCAGACGGTTACCCTTTTTTGAGACAAACAACGCCGGTGTGAGCCA
>JBDRGF010000107.1:0-3391 GCA_043818055.1 Pseudomonadota bacterium
CTCATCGTGAAGGATATCACGGATGAGCATCTTAAAATGGTCAAAGCACCTCCACACGGATATGGAAGGTACATGAATCCCTGCATAGACTGCCACGCGATGATGGTGAGAATGGCCGGCGAAATCATGAGAAGCGAAGGGTTTGATGTCGTGGCGACAGGTGAGGTGCTGGGTGAGCGCCCAATGTCACAGAACCTCGCTTCGCTTAACATAGTTGAAAGAGATGCCGGCATGAAAGGATATCTCTTAAGACCTCTCTCGGCTAAGCTCCTCGAACCAACCATTCCCGAACTTGATGGAAGGATAGACAGGACGATGCTCCTTGCGATCGAAGGCAGATCGCGAAAACCTCAGTTTGAGCTTGCGAAAAAATATGAAATAAAGTCGTTTGAACAGCCGGCGGGAGGTTGCAGACTGACAGATCCCGAGTTTTCCAAAAGGCTCGAAGATCTCTTCAAATTCAATCCCAATGCGAATGGTGAAGATGTGGAGCTCTTAAAATTAGGACGCCACTTCAGGTTGCCGACCGGCGCTAAGGTGATAGTCGGTAGGGATGAAAAAGATAATATGGAGATCGAAAAGAGGAGAAAAAACCTCTGTCTAATTCGTCCTAAGACAGACCCGGGTCCAAGCTGTCTCCTAATAGGGAGTCACGACGAAAAAGATCTGGATTCCGCGATAGAAATCTGCGCGGCGTTTTCTGACCTCCGCGAAGAGGGCATTATTATCGAAATAGTTCATGATTCAAAACAATCAACAAAACAGGTCAAACAAGTGAGCCGACAGAATTTCGAAAAATTGAGGATTTAAACAGATCGGATACAATTTCATAGACAAAATTCTATCTCGGTGCTACCCACCAATTCCATCCTGCTCAAAGTCCATCTTTTCCAAAGAGGACTTGAGTTCATTTTTCAAACCAAGGCACGGAAAATTTAAAGGAGGATTTTTATGTCAGTCAATAAGACGCTCGATCTCGTCAAGAAGGAAGATGTGAAGATGGTGGATTTCAAATTCATCGATCTCCCCGGATTATGGCAGCACTTCAGCGTTCCATCGAAGGAGCTTGAAAATAATTCCTTCGAAGATGGATACGGCTTTGACGGTTCTTCCCTAAGAGGTTGGCAACCGATCCACGCCTCCGATATGATAATCCTGCCGGATCCTAAAACGAGCATCATCGATCCTTTTATGAAAGAGAAGACCTTGAGCCTGATTGGAAACATCTTCGATCCGATCACGCGTCAGCCATACTCAAGAGATCCACGCTTCGTAGCCCAAAAGGCTGAAAAATATCTCGCATCGACCAAGATCGCAGACACAGCATACTTCGGACCCGAAGCTGAATTCTTCATCTTCGACAGCATCAGCTATGATCAAAAAACAAACGAGAGCTTCTATCATATAGACTCCGACGAGGGACAGTGGAACACCGGTAGAAAAGATGGTCACAACCTCGGCTACAAACCGAGATATAAAGAGGGTTATTTCCCCGTCTCTCCAACCGACAGCCAGAACGATATCCGGACAGAGATGGTGATGGAGATGGAAAAGGTCGGCATTCATGTCGAATGTCAGCATCACGAAGTCGCCACAGCTGGTCAGGCGGAGATCGACATGCGCTTCGAGCCTATAGTTGAGTGCGGAGACAAGCTGATGTGGTTCAAATACATAGTTAAAAACGTCGCGAAGAGACATGGCAAGACAGCGACCTTCATGCCCAAACCGCTATTCGATGATAACGGCAGCGGCATGCATATTCACGTTTCACTTTGGAAAGGCGACACCCCCCTCTTTGCGGGGGATAAATATGCTGGCCTCTCTGATATGGCCCTCTATTTTATCGGTGGAATCTTAAAACATGCTAATGCGGTATGTGCATTTACAAATCCGACAACAAACTCCTACAGAAGGCTTGTTCCTGGATTTGAAGCCCCGACTAAGCTTGCCTACTCATCCAGAAACCGTTCAGCGGGAATCAGAATACCGATGTATTCAGCGAGCCCAAAGTCAAAACGAATCGAGTTCAGAACACCTGACCCATCCTGCAATCCATATCTTGCCTTCGCCGCAATCCTAATGGCCGGCATCGATGGCATACAGAACAAGTTGTCGCCGGGAGAACCTTTAGATAAAAACATCTACAATCTGCCACCGGAAGAGGCGAAGAACATAAAACATGTTCCATCTTCTCTTGAGGAGGCGCTCGATGAGCTTCAGAAGGACCATGAATTTCTGTTAAAGGGCGATGTCTTCACGCAGGATCTCATCGACAGATGGATCAGCTACAAGCTCGAAAACGAGATAATGCCTATGAAGCAGCGCCCGGTCCCATTCGAGTTCAATCTTTATTATGATATATAGCGCAGGTAGATAGGCTGTAGGCGTTTAGGTCTTTAGGTTAATGCTTTTCCTATTAGCCTAAACCCCTTCAGCCTTTATGCTAGAAGATGGGGCTTAAATCTTTCCTAAAAAAGAAAAATTGACTTAAAAAACCATGATGATAGCCTTTTTTCAATCAGGGAGGCTGTCGATGAGAGGTAGTGCCTCTAAATATCGTTTGAGTACAAAGGCAGGCTCAAAACCTGCCTTTTTGTTTTTGTGTTTTACACTGCTTTTAACAGCGTGTGGATCTAAAGGTAATGATTCTCCTGAAATAAACCCCACAGATTCTATCACAAAAGAAATCACGCCCGAAGATATGATCATGTCTGACCGATACTTGGGCGAGCTCGTCGTGCATTTCAGGGATGATTTGAGGGTGAGAATTGTAGGGGCAACCCCCCGTGGTTGCCCGCCTTCTTATAAACGGACAGACCCCAGTCATACGACGGGGCACAGCACAGGGGTCTGCCCCTACAATACAACACCAGAACCACAATTCGAAGTGCGGAATTTCTATTACCAAAGCCTTGCGGATGATTTGAATAAAATTCTCGAAGAACATCAAATTGAAGTGAAACGATATCTCAACATGGGTCAGGATGAGTACGATACTTTCAGGAGCGATCTTGAGGAACTAAACTCCGAAGAACTGCCCGATCTCAATTCGATCTATTACTTCAAGGTTGAACCTAAAAAAGCGCTTATTATATACAATAAATTAAAAGATTTTTATGGCGTGGAATATATCTATCCACATCTGCAAAAAGTTTTGACGGCTACGACAACGCCGGATTTTTCATCACAGCAAGGATATCTCACATCAAACGGCGGCATAGATGTCCAATTTGCCTGGAATCTTGGAGTTACAGGAAAAGGTGTGCATGTGTATGATGATGATAACGCGTTTAATTTCGATCATGAGGACTTGCAATTAGATTACACCGTTTATGATGAAAGAAATAATCCAAATGGATCACTTGGAGCAGAAAACTCCTCTCTAGCAGCT
>JBDRGF010000108.1:0-8176 GCA_043818055.1 Pseudomonadota bacterium
TAAAAAGTACCTTCGCGAATTGGAGCAAGTCGTTGCGATTAAGTTCAATGGAGCATTACCCCGGCTTAAAAAAATAAATCGAAAAGGAACAGATGAAAAAAGTTTTGAGAGAAATGATGTCGATAAGTTGACGATCAAAACCGTCTTTGAAAAAAAAGGATGGGACAAATACCCAAGGCCAGCACAGGAGAGACTTCTCTATAAATCGAGACACGTAATTGCCACAAAATTCGGTGGGGCGTTGCCCACGCTTTTAAAAATAGATGGAAAGCGAATTGTTGAAATTCCAATGCAGATATCGACATCGAAGTTGACCCGCTGGATCAATGGGGAACGTGTCAGATTTAGAAAGGGAGCATCAGCTCATTCATTTTACACACAGGTTATGGCGTTATTGGAAAAAGTCGGAAATATTGAAAAAGCCGAGGTTGATAAACTGATAATCGATGATATTTTTGAAAAGAAGGGATGGGACAAAGAACCTGAAAACGCACAGGAAAAACTGTTGTTTGAATCGAGGCGTGTTGTTGCAATTAAATTCGGTGGTATCTTGCCTCAGTTTCCCAAAATAGATGGAAAACGAATTGTTGGAATTCCGGCACAGACTTATAGATCGATATTAACTCGCTGGTTCAACAGGGGAAGGACTAAATTACATGTGAATGAACTCATGGAACAGATAAAAACGCTATTGATCAATGTCGGAGAAATGGATGCATCATATGTTCAAAACCTCATAGAATCGGTTTTTAAACCAGAGAAAATCGTTCATTGACTCGTAACTGTTTGCAAAGGCATCATGTAGAAAAAAAAAGCGGTCCTCCAGGAAACACTCTCAGCCCTATCATCTATTATAAGATTTGATGACATGCCATATGAGTTCTCGGATTTTTGACGCTATCATTATATATAGGGGTTTGTTTTTACCCAATTTGATTTTTATGTAGATTCTAACCTATTGAGATATAAGTTAAATTGTGATAGATGATATTGTATAAAGCTGGCCTCGAAAATGCATATGAACTGGCGGGGGCACATGAAGAAGATAAAAACCATAATTTTTCTAACTGTAATTCTTATGAGCAATATTGCCTCTGCTCAGGTTTTAGAATCGTTCGAAAAACCTCAACTCTACACAGAACCGGTAGTTCAATTGCCAAGTTCGATACCATTGCAGGAATCTAAGAATTTGTTCACTATTCCTAACACAAATGCTGAAATTGATTTAATGAATATTTGTCCGGTGAACGATCCCAATGCTATAGTAGCTGATAAAGCGGATGTGATTGATAAGATATTATTTGATAATGTCTCTGATCCAAATTCTACCTATCTTATAAACAACAGTTACTACAAATTCTGTTTTAAAATTGGAAATAAAAAAATTGAAGCAGGACAGACAAACATCGTCTCAGGAATTCTAGATAACTCGATCAAATTTACTCAATCTTCAAATGAAAATAAACCGATCATTATATCCGGTTTAGAGTTTAAACAGGACGGCACAGGTCTAGAGATCAATACAGATAGTTTTATTATTGTCCACAATCTAATGATCGACAAATCTAAAAAAGGAATCGGGCTCAATTGTCCTAATGGGTGCATGGTCGTAAATTCAACACTAACAGGTATTCCGGCATCACCACCAGCTGTTTCGATAGGAATAAAGATTGAAACAAGCAAAGATGTCACCATTGATAATATCACCATATCAAACTTTGATATCGGCATTGATGCTGAAGGTGAGAACATCCTTATCAAAGAGAGCTCAATCACGAATAACGTACTCTATGGTATATTCGCAAAAGAAGGTGTTAGAAAATTATCGATATCGAAGATTTCTCTCTTCGACAATGGTGGAGGAATTGAGGCAGAAAAAGCGTTCATGTTGGAAAAGGGTGCAAATTCAAATATCGAATTAATTGATTCTCAAATCATCAAAGATAAGCCTACATTTATTTTGCCACAAACAACATCATCAAAAGATGATCCCGTCAGATATGTTGAAATCTACGATGCTGGCGACAATATCAACCAAAAAAGAAATCAATTAAAAACGATTCTGGTTCATCATGATCTCAAAGGCAACGAACTCATCCAAAAAGACGATGCTATCACAATAACTGATCCTGGTATGCAGAGAAAATACGTAATGGTGACTTTCAGGGGCTCCGACGGAAGCACTCGCTCAACCCAAGCCCTATGGACATTAGGTGAAGTCATCATCACCGCAGGCGACATAGAGTCGGAAGCTTCACCAACCGGCGTCGCGGGATTTGCCGGAGGTGACCAGCAAAGTGGAATCCAAAATCCAGGACCTGGAGGCGATGAGAACATAGATGGGCTTGGTGGCGGCATGGCTGGAATGAAAGCTTCCGCATGTTCCCTGCAACGCAACGCCAAAACCAATACTGCAAATATTGTGCTTATCATTTTGTCATTCTGTGTTATTTTATACGGAAGATCGGGGAAAAAAGTGCAAAAGAAAGAAAATGGGGGGATATATGTTAACAGATTCTGAATTTGAAGAATTAAAAGAATTGATGTTCAACAGGGATTTATCCATATCAGAGCCAAAACATTACGAAAAACTTAGTGAAGCGATGATGTCGCGGTTGAAAGATCTGGAGGAAAGAGCGACTAAAGAACAACTCAAAGATGTATACGATGAAACTTCAGACTGGGCACATCCATCCAGCGATGCTTAGGCTACACCATCTCATCTATGAATCAGAATTCTTAGTCTATACAATAAATATTCCCTGAACAGTTTTCTGTAAGATGATTTGAGATACGGCGAGCTTTTAGCTTGTTTTCGACATTCAGTTAAAAATTCCCTGACAAGCGCAGGTTCTTTTTTTTGCCTCATTAAAACCTGAGCTCTTGTTCCAGCGATATTGAAAAACATGGAGGGAATTTTAATTTTATTATTTTTTACTTCTTTTTCCGCCAGATTTAAATATTTTTCAGCTTCATTTGAATTATTCAACTCCATGAGCGCGTGTGCGATAAAGACATAGATAATGGGCTTTCGTCTTTTAACAAGGGAGACGTTTTCCCCATCAACGCAGCTGTCGATATAGTAGAGCGCTGTAAAAAGATGGTCAGCTGCTTTTTTGAAATTGCGGATTTCGAGAAGAGTCGCGGCATACGCGATTATTCTCTCGACCATCAAATCCATGTCGCCTACAAACCACGAATCCCTGTAACTCAATTCGTGATGATAAACAGCACGCTGTAAATCATTATATCGTTTATAAAAGACACCAAGACCGCTGTTCAATCGGACAAGCGTTCCAAAAAGGTGATGAGACTTTGCAATATCGATTCCGCGATTAAAATGTTCCAAAACCTTCTTCTTGAAAGAACCTTTTTTTTGGATATCCATCTGTTGGTAAATTTCTGCCAGCAGATATTCGCGCGAGACAATTCCCCTCGTATTATTTTCCTGCTCAAATATTTTCAGCTCTTCTTCCACCGCTGTTATGGCAGTTTTGAAAATACCAATCTTTCGTTTCGATATAGCCATAAAATAAAGCGCCTGCCCAAGCTCCACATCTTTTCTGATTTGTTTTTGTTGATCAGGAGTAAGATTTTTCACAAACCTGAGCACCTTTTGCATATTGATTTTGGCAAGTTCCGGTTTACCTTCGAGAAGCAGAATATATGCCTGCAAAGCACAGAATCTGAGAAAAAAAGGTAAAACGCTAATCTCAATATCATTGATTTTGTATTCGTCCAGTGTTTTTAAAAGCGAGAAGCTGTCAGGAAAGAATTTCAAGGATCCTTCCAAAACAGATCTCGCGTCTTCAAGCATCCTTCTGTTAACATTAAATTTTGCATGAGCAAGCATCGCTTTCATGTGGGATATTTTTTCGAGCTTTGTATTTTCTAACCTCTCGTAAATCTCCAGCGCTTTTGGGTATTCAAAAGTATGAACAAACTCACCTGCCAGTTCCAATTGCAGATCAACCACATCAGATTCGTTTTGCGACACATTAAGGTCTATCAAATCCCTGATATACATTATCGCCTGATGAGGTTTGCAATCGCTCTTATAAAAATCTGTCAGCCTGCGTATAGCTTTAATTCTTTTGTCTCTATCGCTTCCGCGTGCAAGATGATAATCAATGGACTCCACACGTCCATTGTTTGTTTTGAGAAACTCATATATTTTATCATGAATACATTCCTGTTCCTGTGTGCTAAAATGCTTTCTGATTACTTTAGAAACTATGATATTTGCGGGTATAACGTGATTCTCATCGGTTTTGATAAAAAGATCAGTTTTGGTGAGCTGATCAATCGCTAAATTAGCGGAGGAAAACAACACTGAAATATTGTTCGACAAAGTTTCTTCTTTCTTTTCCCTGAACATCTGCAGGAATGTGAGCAGATCATTCATATTTATTCTTATGTGTGACCCTGCACAGGATATTACAAAGGATAACAGTTTCTCCCCATTTGTGAGGGCGTTAAACTTATTTTCGATGAATGTGGTTAAAATGCCAGGGGGTGAAACGCTTTCCATGTATGATTCCAAAATTGCAAAGGAAGATTCATCCGGCATAGGTTTTCTGTCGGCGGAAAATAATTTTCCATTTTCGATCGCCTGACAAAATATATCAGTCATCGCCTTTGGAACTCCAAACGTGAGATTGATCATGCCCTTTGAGTAAACTGGGTCGGGCTTGCTTCCAAAGAGATATTCCAGATTATCGCTCATCTCCTCTTCGGTAAGCTGGTTGAGTTTTATTAATCTACTTTTATGATATTGTTTATTACAAACAACAGAGAGCTTTTGTTCGTCGCACGTTGATGGATTATATGTGGCAATAAAAATTCTGGAATTTTTATTCTCATTTTGAAAAACCACACTCTGTATTTTCTCTATGATCTTTTCCGCATCATGCGCTGCATTTTTTGATAAAATGACATCGAGGTTATCAATCAGAATAGCTGTTTTATTTTGAAAAGACATCTCTTCAAGTTTTTTTGAGATCTGATCCAGGAAAGGATCAGCAAAGTCGATATAGAAAACCGTAAAATCATACCTTTGTGCAAAGGGCTTTATCTGTTTTAGGATGTTGGTTTTTCCCATGCCCTTTTCGCCGCTGATAAATATAAGAGGTTCATTTCGCTGGGCACATCCATTATTTGATTCACTGAAAGACTGAATTAAGCTTTCAATGTCCGATTTTTGTTTTTCTCTTCCAATGTGGTCTGGAACATATGATAGATATGTTTTAATCGCCGGAGGTTTTCTGTTTGCCGAACTCACGATCAGCTTTTCCAGTGCCTCCAGCGCGCATGAATAACGGTCATCAGGATCGAATTCAATCATACGCAAAATAATTTCATCCAGATATTCGGGGATCTCAGGGTTGTAATCTGATGGAGGGCGAACCGTTATTTTTTCCTTTTTCAAATCCAAATCTTTTCTGGTTCTAAAACGATTCCCTATTGTTTTGTATTTATCCTTGTCCTCAAAAGGATTTATCCCTGCCAGCACGTTGTAAAAGGTGAGTCCCAGAGAATAGATATCGCTGCGATGATCAGGCGGAGGAAGAAAAAGCTCAGACAATAGAAATTCCAGCTCGGGGTAATTTTCCGGATACGTTTTATAAACACGCCTCAGAATATTTTGTCCTATTTCAGGCGCAATATATTGTGGAGTACCGCCAAGCTTGTCAGGAGAATCGAGCATTGCGGCAAGTCCGAAATCAGTCAGCTTGAGTTCATAGCTTCCAGACGATTTTGTGAGAAGGAAGTTTTGAGGCTTGATATCAAGATGCAGCAAACCCTGTTTTTTTTCCCTAGCATCACCCTTGAAATAGCCATAGCTTCCAAGATATGTGAATGCCCTTAGGGCTTCGAGAAAAAAACGTTCCAGCGCTTGAATGGGAAAACGGTCTAAGCCTTCTTTGATGTCACCATCTGGAATGTATTCCATGGTGAAGAAATAGACTTTTCTCTCCATCGATGGAACATGATGATAACCAAAATCGTAAATTTTCGCGACATTGGGATGATTCAACCTGCAAGCGATATCGAATTCTCTTTTAAATTTCTGTTCAAATGATTTTGCCAGGCCTTTTGACGCTTTAGCTTCAGGAATTTTTAAAGCTTTGAGTGCGACATGGTTTCCATCGTTATCTTGAGCAAGATATACAACACCCTGCCCGCCTTTTGAAAGTTCTTTCAATAGTGTGTATTTATTATTTACCTTTTTATTATTGAGGCAAAGCTCTTTAAGAATTTCTTCTTCGAAAGTCTGTTTTCCGAAATTTGACAATCACCCTCCCTGAACCAGAGAATATATAAGAGAGCGGTGAAAAATGCAAAATATGTTATGGAGTGTTGCTGGCGATATTTTGAAGAATCCGGTCGTGAGTTTCAACCTTCGTTTCAACTTTTTCGATCCTATTGCCGATCTTATCAACTTTTTCTTCAACCCGGTTGATGGCCTTGAGATTCTCTTCAACCTTGCCACCTAAATTTTCGATCTTTTTTCCATGATCAACGACAACTGTTTCCAGCTGATTAATAGCATTGTGATTCTTTTCGATAGCTTTGCAATTTTTTTCGATAGCCTTGCGATTCTCCCCAACTTCAGTGCTTAAATTTATAATCTGCCTGGAATGCTCTGTAATAGCCGCCTCTACCAGATTGAATTTCCCATTTGTCCATTCTTTTTGATCATCGAGTTTTTGTTCAAGGACAACGCGCGTAGTATTGGAAGACTCTATAACCACTTCCATCTTTGAATTTATCTCTTCTAAAAGTATACCGAAATATCTATCTCTCTCCTCTTGAGAGCTGGTCTTTCCAAACATTCCTGAAAGCTCCACTCCGTTCTTTTTTTTTGATGCCTTCTTCTTCATGCATTCCTTATTATAAATACTTCAGGTATAGTCAATGGAGAAAGAAATTTTATATCGTTAATCAATAATGTCAGTTTAAAACAATCACTTACAGCTCACATTCAGCTGAAGAGTAAAAAAATGTGCCTGCGTTGAGAGGGTGCTACCCGGCACACCGCTTATAGCGCCGTTGTCTGTGACTGTGTTTTTGAACCCGCGGGTATATGAGCCATCGAGGCCGATATTCTTTGTCAGCTGAACGCTGATACCACCTGACAAATGATGTTCTATCACAGCAGGCACCAAAGCGTTGGCGTAAACTGAAGCAGGAGCGATAGGAGAGCGACCATAGTTATAACCGGTACGAATCGCAACAGGCACATCGAAATGATCTTTGAAATTATATTGAAGCCCAGCTCCAAGCACATATTGATCTCTCCATCCAAAACCGCCCGCTGCGGGAGAATCTCCCAGCTGCCCAATACCGCTCCAGTTGATCCATCTGAAGTCGGCCATTATTGTTCCACCTTTAATCGGGGTGACGGCAACACCGGCAGCCACTTGCTGGGGCATATCAAGACTTTCCGCTAATAAATCTTTGTAACGCCTGAATCTCTCGAAATACTGACGGCTGGTATATGTGGTTCCGAGCGACAACCAATCAAGAGGTTCATATATGAGTCCAAAGCTTGCACCGATACCGATCGCCGGATCAAACCTTCCCGTGCCTGTCGTCTGGGTGAATGTCGCGACAGCGCTGTTCGTCTGCAAAAAGGCGTAGTTGATGTGAACGCCCACACCGGCGTAGAGGTTGTCTAGTATTCTGTATGAAAATGCGGGGATGATCTTCAATAAACCGTAGCGATCCGATGTATCATAGGTATTGCCAGTCAGAACGCTTGGCAATCGCGATGCGGGATAATCAACCCCGAATCCTGAGGAAAATATGGCACCTATGCCAGCAGCTATTTTATCATCCATAAATGTATAGACCAAAGTTGCCGAGGGAAGAAGGCTTCCTTCATCTTCGCTCTTGACCGCATTTCCGCCAGCCGGGGTCGTATTCATTGCCGTTTTTGGAAAAGCCATTGTGAAATTAAGATCGAACCGTCTGCCAACATTATTCATACCGGCCGGATTAAGGTAAATCGCAGTGGAATCAAGTGGTTTTGCAACTCCGGCACCGCCTAGTCCTCTGTGCACTGCGCCTATTCCTATCAACTGTATTCCGTTGGCAGCGTAGGCCGGAATTGAACAGACAATAATGAAAGTGAAAAACAGAGCTAATAATATGTTATGACTGATAAATCTGA
>JBDRGF010000109.1:0-14027 GCA_043818055.1 Pseudomonadota bacterium
GCCATGCCAATCTGCGCACAAAAAAAACCAGCTGATACTATGATCGAGAAAAATCATATGGTGAGTTGTTTTTTGTTTGAGTGAATTTAGGATCAAAGGCACATGTGGCATGTAGTAAAATCTCAACATTTTGTTTCTTGACTATTATTTCACGATAACCTACTATTTTCACGAGCGTGAAAATTATGCAAAATCGTGAAAATTACAAAAAAAACACCTTAAAAAGCCCTTTAAATCCAAATTTGGTGGCTCAGTCGTTAAAAACGCCTGAGCGAGTCTGGATGGCCATTTTGCTCATCAATCAACACCAGGAGACCCCAACTATTGAGGAATTTTCAAAACTCTCCAATTTGAGTTTGGGATTCATCTCAAAATTTGCCAACATTTTGAGGGATGCTGGTTTTTTGGCAAAGGGGCGAACTCTCAATCTTTTGGAGCCGGGACAACTCCTGGATATTGTCCGAGACACCTATCTTTTTGAAGCTAATCAGATTATTTCTTATTATGCAGAAGGATCAGCTGAAGAAATTCTTAAAAATTTTAAAACAGCAAATAAGTCCTACGCACTGACTCGAATGTGCGGTGCTTCTTTCATCGCACCATTTGTTCGATATCAATTGATTGATTTTTATATCCCCAACCAAAGCAATCTTGCTTACTGGAAAGAAAAATTAAAGCTCATAGATGTTGAGCTCTCTGGCAATGTCAATCTTGTCATTCCTCAAAATCCAAGAATTTTTAATCAGGTACAAAAGTTCAAAGGGTACAACATCGTCAACAATATCCAACTCTACCTGGATCTCTATAAATATCCAGCTCGTGGCCGGGAACAAGCGGAACATTTACGAGAACAGGTTATAAAGATATGAACGATCGATTCATCACTCACTTTGAAAACAATGAAGCCAACAGATCGCAATCTGTCCTGCTAGAACTTATGACTATTCTAGGAAAATATCGCAATAATCTCTATTTAGTTGGGGGATGGGCTCCATATTTTTTACTCAAAATGTTTCAGAAGCCTGAAAACAATTTTCAACACATAGGTTCCATTGATATCGATATTGCAATCGACTGTTCGAACATCTTGCAAAACCAATACGCAAGCATCGTCGAGCTCATCAAAAATAAGGGTTACACCGAAAGGAAGAGTCGAATTGGTACAATCATTCCCTTTTCATTTGAACGAGTGATCGATGGTTTAGCCGTTGCCATTGATTTTCTTGCTGGCGAATATGGTGGAACACCTAAGAAACAACGACACCAGCGGGTAGATGATGAATTGCTAGCACGAAAAGCAAGAGGGGCGGATATTTTGCCAGAGCATCATATTGATTTTCGTCTTGATGGGTTTTTGCCAGATGGAAGCAGGCAATCATGTGACATAAAGATGGCCAACATCGTAAGCATGCTTGCCATGAAGGGAATTACCATTTCCGAGCGCTATAAAGAAAAGGATGCCTATGACATTTATGCATTGTTAGCGCATTATAAGAATGGACCAAATTCATGTATTGAAGAAATTGGGCTTTATCTTGAAAACAAGTTGATAGAAGAGGGAATACAAAGCATCTGCGAAAAATTTGCATTTGAAAATTCAGTTGGCCCTACATGGGCGGCAAAGTTCATTGAACCTACTAACCCAAAGGCTGCAAGGGTTTTGCAGGCTGATATCTACAGACGAGTTTATCCATTCATTGAAGAGATAAAGAGCTATGAAAAACGATACTAAAAAAAACATATTGTCTTTAAATTCAAAAGAAGCACGGGAATTTTTCCTAAAGGAAGAAAAATACTTCACTACTAAATTGCCACCATATTTCACCTTTTCAGAGCTTCTCAAAAATCTCTCAGATAAACTTGATGGTGGTAATCTCTCCGATTATTATAAAAAGATCTCCAATGAGAATAAAAAAGAGAAATCGTTGAAGCCTGAAGATTTTGAGAAAGTTAACTATTTGTTGATAAATAATAAAAATGGGAAATATGCCTGGAGACCTTTGGAGCTTATTCATCCTGCGTTATATGTATCATTAGTTCATAATATTACATCCAATGGAAATTGGAAGATTATTCAAAAGAGGTTTAATGGAAACAGTTGCGTAGAATGTATGAGTATTCCTGTTGTATCTGAAGGTGAAAAATATGATGAGTCAGAGCAGAATATACATTTTTTGGGAACGGTTGAGAAAAAATCCATAGAGCTTGCTTTGGATTATGAATATATATTTCACACGGATATTTTACACTGTTATGGATCAATTTATACTCATTCAATAGCATGGGCGCTTCATACTAAGCCGATCGCAAAAAAGAATAGATCAGATAAACTGCTCGGAAATGTTATTGATCGGCATTTACAAGGTATGTCATATGGTCAAACAAATGGTATCCCGCAAGGAAGTGTTTTAATGGATCTTGTTGCTGAGATAGTACTCAGTTATGCTGATGAACTGCTCAGTGATAAGTTATCCAAATTTGAGGAAAAGGATTATAAGATTTTAAGGTATAGAGATGACTATCGAGTATTTGTGAATAACCCGCAGGTTGGTGAAGAAATTATAAAAGGCCTCAGTGAAGTCCTTGCCGATCTTGGCATGCAACTCAATGCGCAGAAGACATCTTATTCAAAGGATATTATCAATAATTCAATTAAACCGGATAAGTTTTATTCAATAGTAAACAGTGAAATATCTGAAGATATACAGCGTGAGTTGTTCAATATAAAAGATTTGTCTATGCGCTTTCCTAACTGCAAAACTTTATACAAGAGGCTTAAGAATATTAGCGAAAAAATTCTAACAGATGAATCGCCTAAATATGATCTTCAAATGCTTATTAGCATGGTAGTGGATTTAGCATTAAATAATTCCAATACTTACCCAGCTGCCTCAGCTATTTTAGGCAAATTGATTAAATTTCTGCCAGAAAAAGAGCGTGAAGATGGCATATTAAAAATAAAAAATAAATTCGAAAGTATTCCAAATACAGAATATATGGATTTGTGGTTACAGCGTATTTCTATTTTATATAAGTTTAAAAATATCGAATATGAAGGAGAACTTTGCAAGCTTGCTAATGAAGAGCCATCCATAACAATATGGAAATCTGAATGGTTGAACAAAAAAATAACAGGAATAATTTCTTCAACAAGTATCATTGATAAAGAAAAGATTAAAGATATAATTGAGAAACAAAATGCAAATATTGATGATGAAATTCCAGATTATGGACTAGATGAATATTGTTAATAAAGTTTTTAAATCATAGCACCCCCGCAAAGCGTTGGGCTTGACGGCCGTGAGCCACCCGGAGAGTGGCCAGTTTGACTTATCCCTACTCGATTTTTTAAAGAAAATCAGAGATATCATACTCTTCACTTGCACAAACTTCTTTTGATTCCATTCAATACCCCCATTATAAACGTAAAGCTCTCCCTGGATCCATCCAGAAAGAGCGGCGTATAATCCATCTCCTTAAAAAACCACTCCGGCGCATTATCCATATTGATGAGATCAATTCCTCTGGGTAGATCCTCGGCCATCTCTTCAACTATTCCTCTAAGCTTTAAATATTCCTTGCCGGCCAATGGATTTTCACCACACGTTATCGCCAGATCCCAATCTGCAAAGGATTTTGCCTTACCTTTGGCCCTCGATCCAATTAGAATAACCGCAAGTTTCTTATCCGCTTTGGCTAATTTAGCGATGATGTGAAGCACCTCATCGATTTGAGGAATCGAAATTGTAGTCTCGGATATCGGCATCATCAACTCAACAGGATCAGCATTCAATGCCGAACATATGTTATTAAAGGCACTGGCATAGACATCCTTGCCATCAAGATATTGCTGAATTGTGCTCCGATGAATGGAGCTCTTTCTGGAAAAATCGAGCAGGCTCTCATAGCCCAAACTCATAAGCCCTTTCCAAAACACCTTTTTGTTCATGACATACTTCACAGTTACCAACCCTACTCCAGAACACCAGATATGTCAATAATATATACAATTTGTATACATTATTAATATTATATAGATTTATATAAGAATATCGATAGGTTAACAGAAAATCGAATATCTAGGAGGGGGTTGGCCACATGCTACATGCCACATGCGCTTTTTGCCTTTTGACCACATGCCACATGCGCCTTTGCCTTTTCCCGCAGATCTTTCCTGTCTGTAGGTTGAATTGGATAATCGCCTGAGAAGCAGGCGTCACAGTAGTTGCCGGTGCTGTCAAAAGATTTGAGTCCCTCGATGCTAAGATACTCTAAAGAATCGGCAGTGACGTAATCTCGAATCTCCTCGACACTTTTCGATGATGCGATGAGCTCATCGCGGTTAGGTGTATCGATCCCATAGAGGCATGGCCATCTTGTGGGGGGACTAGAAATTCTAAGGTGCACCTCGCTTGCCCCGGCATTTCTTATCATCTTCACGATCTTCATGCTCGTAGTTCCACGCACGATCGAATCGTCAATCACTATCACACGCTTTCCCGTTATCACCTCTTTCAACGGGGAGAGTTTCAGTTTGACGCCGAAGTGGCGGATGGAGCTCTCTGGTTCGATAAAAGTGCGACCGACATAGTGGCTCCTGATGAGACCCATCTCGAATGGAATCCCGGAGGCTTCAGCATATCCCAGTGCTGCCGGCAAACCCGAATCTGGCACCGGCACTATCACATCTGCATCCACCGGCTTTTCCTGTGAGAGCGCCCTTCCACACAACTTCCTCACCTCGTACACGCTTCTTCCAAAGATTGTGCTGTCGGGTCTGGCAAAATAGACATATTCAAAGATGCACGGCCTGATGCGACTCGGCTTTTTAAATTCTATCGATCTGTAATTCATCCCCTCAAAGATGAGCATCTCGCCGGGGGCAATCTCCCTTAAAAATAATCCGTCGATCAGATTGAAGCAGCTCCCCTCTGAGGCGACGACATACGAGTCCTTCACCTGTCCCAAGACCAGAGGCCTTATACCCATCGGGTCTCTCACCGCTATCATCTGAGTTCCCTTGAGGATCACTATCGAATATGCCCCTTCGATCTTTTCAAGCACCCATTTGAGCCTATCTTCGAATTTTCCTTCCGGCGATCGGACGAGGAGATGAATTATAACTTCACTATCGGATGTAGTCTGAAAGACTGCGCCATCAGCTTTCAGTTCTTCTCTTAATTTCAATGCATTCGTGATATTTCCATTATGAGCCAGAGAGAAATTATCGCCGAAGAGTTCAGCGAAGAGCGGTTGCACATTCGTTATCGATGATTCACCTGAGGTGGAATATCTGACATGACCGATCGCGCTTTTACCTTTTAGCTCGTTGAGATTGCGTTCATCAAAGACATCCGCGACGAGTCCCATCTCCTTGCGCTGATAAAAGCGGCCTTCATCAGAACTGACTATGCCAGCACTCTCCTGCCCCCTGTGCTGAAGAGCATAGAGGCAGAGATAGGCGAGATTCGCCGATTCAGGATGATTATGTATTCCTATTATGCCACACATAAAGTCAGTTACTGGTTGCTTGTCACTGGTCGCTAGTGGGTAGCTGGCAAGAGTGGTTAGTTAGTAACTCTCTTAACAAGTAACCAACCAGCGACCAGCTACCAGAAACCAGCGACAGGTTTTTGTTAAAAAATCTTCTCATAAGCCGTTGACCAGCCTTCGTATAGCTCTGAAACCGATACGTTGATATGATTTCCTATTGTGAGCTTGTCTGAGCCTACCCTTCCGATCACCTGAGCGGGGACACCTTCGGTCTGGGCGATCTCCATTAGCATCGCAAGATCCTCAGGGGGAGTGGAAACTATAAGCGTCGAGGCTGTCTCGCCGAAAAGGAGCTGATCGACTCTCTTTACACCATTGATGACGACAGCAGATCCGTATTTGGACTCTGAGAGAAGCGAGCACTCGGCCAGCGCTACAGCCAACCCGCCTTCGGAAAGATCGTGGGCCGACCTGATCAGTCCGCGCGAGATTGCAGTTCTGCAAACATGCTGAGTGAGCCTCTCACGCTCCAAATCCAAAACGGGGGCAAGACCTTTTACGACTCCATGAATCCTCTCGAGATATTCCGTCGCGCCAAGCTCGGGTTCGAAATAGCCGAGGAGAATGATCGCGTCATCCTGCGCCTTCCATCCTTGAGAGCATGCCTTGTCTACATCATCCACAACACCGACCATAGTTATGACAGGTGTCGGATATATCGCCTTGCCAAAGGTTTCATTATAGAAGCTGACATTACCGCCTGTGACAGGCGTGTTGAAAATTTTGCATGCGTCTGACATTCCTGCCGTGACCTGTTGGAACTGCCACATGACGCCTGGATCTTCGGGACTCCCAAAATTCAAACAGTTGCTGATCGCAAGCGGCCTTCCACCGACGGCGGAAATATTTCTCGCTGCCTCGGCTACCGCGTGAGCGCCTCCGTTATACGGATCCAGAAAACAATATTTTGGGTTCGCATCACACGATAAGACTATCCCCCTCTTGCTCCCTTTGAGCCTTATCACTGCGGCGTCTCCTCCGGGGTGCAAAACCGTGTTAGTCATTACCATATGATCGTATTGTTCCCAGACCCATGATTTACGAGCAAGGTTGGGATGAAAGATCAACCTCTTCAACGTTTGCGTCATATCCTTTGGAACAGGAACGTCGCTTGAATTTAGCTGCTGTTTCTCTTCCTGATAATCAGGCATCGCAACAGCTCTTTTATATACAGGCGCTTCGCAGACGATGGGAGAGACCGGAATCTCGAGCACCTTTTCCCCATTATGAATCGCCTCTATCTTTCTATTCCCCACAACCTCGCCGATCATCGCTGCATCGAGATCCCACTTTTTGAAAATATCTATCACCTTCTCTTCAAATCCTTGTTTGGCTACGATCAGCATCCTCTCCTGCGATTCGGAGAGCATGATCTCGTATGGCGTCATGTTGAGTTCTCTCTGAGGAACGAGATTGAGATCAATCTTCATCCCCACCTCTCCGCGGTCTGCCATCTCAAATGTGGAACAGGTAAGCCCGGCGGCCCCCATATCCTGAATCCCGATTATGTAATCCTTTTTCATCAACTCGAGGCAGGCTTCCAGAAGGCGTTTTTCAGTGAAGGGGTCTCCAACCTGCACGGTCGGCCTCTTCTCCTCTGTCGCCTCATTGAACTCCTGAGATGCCATAGTAGCGCCGTGAATTCCATCGCGACCAGTCTTCGAACCGACATATATCACAGGATTGCCAACGCCCGATGCCTTTCCTGTGAAGGGCATCCTCCCTTTCAAAATTCCAAGCGTAAAGGCGTTGACCAGAATATTTCCGTTATAACAGCTATTGAACTGCACCTCACCACCGACCGTTGGAATTCCCATCGTGTTGCCGTAGTCACCGACGCCACTAACAACCCCTTTGAGCAAATATGGTGTCTTCGGATGATCCACATCTCCAAACCTCAAAGAATTCATATTTGCAATAGGTCTCGCTCCCATCGTGAAGATATCACGCAGAATTCCCCCGACTCCAGTTGCAGCACCCTGATAAGGTTCAATGAATGATGGATGATTGTGGCTCTCAATTTTGAAGATGATTATGTTGCCTTCGCCAATATCGATAGCGCCGGCATTCTCTCCCGGCCCCTGAACAACGTGTTCACCTTTAGTCGGAAGATTTTTCAGATAGATCTTGGAACTCTTGTAGGAACAATGCTCCGACCACATCACTGAAAAGACTCCAAGCTCAGTGATGTTGGGCTCCCTCCCCAGAATTCTCTTTATCCGTTCATATTCATCGGGAGTCAGTCCGTGATCTTTAACTATTTGATCTGTTATTTTCATAATAAAAACCCGTCGCTGGTCGCATGCACACTATTAAGCGAGTTCTTACGCCCCTCCTTTATAAGGAGGGGATGGGGGAGGTAAAAACACCCCACCTAACCTCCCCTTATAAAGGGGAGGAATATACAGTGACTAGCGACTGCCCTTAATTATCGAGTCAAAAATTTTGCGGCCATCTTCGCCACAAAAGGATTTTTCACAGCATCGCTCTGGATGCGGCATCATTCCACAGATATTTCCCTCTTTGTTTACAACTCCAGCGATCGAGCTCACTGACCCGTTTGGATTTGTTGAATTCGTCACATTCCCTGACTCGCTTGAGTATCTGAGCAGGACCTGCCCATTATCCTCCAGATCCTTCACATCTCTATGATTGATATAAAAGCTCCCGCACGCGTGAGCGATCGGCATCCTCAAAATTTCCTTTTCTTTGCATGAGGATGAAAAGGGAGAACTGGAATTCTCGATTCTTAGATGAATATTTTTGCAGACGAATTTCAGGTTGTCGTTTTTAATGAGCGTACCGGGCAAAAGACCGCACTCCTGAAGTATCTGAAAGCCGTTACATATTCCCATCACAAGGCCGCCTGAATTTGCGAACTTTTTGACGGAGCTCATTATATTCGACTTTGCCGCAATAGCGCCGGCGCGCAGATAATCGCCATATGAAAAGCCTCCCGGCAAAATTATACAGTCGCACGATTCGAGATCTAAAGATTTGTGCCAGAGATAAACCACATCCTGCCCAAGCACATTTTTCAGCGCATAGTGACAGTCATGATCGCAGTTGCTTCCTGGAAATACTACTATTCCAAATTTCACGATAGCTCCACTTTATAGGTTTCTATGACGGAATTGGCCAAAAGCTTTTGACACATCTCCTCCACACGTTTCTTGTTTCCCTCAACATCATCCGATCCCAACTCCATCTCAACAAATTTCCCGATGCGCACACCTTTGACACCTTCGTATCCGAGTTTAGAGAGCGTATCCTCAACAGCCTGCCCCTGTGGATCGTGCACGCCCTTTTTTAATGTGATATAAACTTTTGCCAACATTTTTCCTCCTCAAATTGATGCGGAAATTAATTCATGCACTCTATTGTACGCTTCCTCCACTCCTCCCAAGTCCCGACGAAACCTGTCCTTGTCGAGCTTTTCACCAGTCGCTAAATCCCATAGCCTGCAACCATCCGGCGTGATCTCGTCCGCAAGGACGAGTTTCCCTTTGTGGCGCCCGTATTCGAGTTTATAATCTATGAGCTCGATGCCGATGCCCTTGAAAAAATTTATCAGCCAATCGTTGATAACAAATGAAGTCTTTTTTATAGAGGCGATTTCATCTTCCGTTGCAAATTCAAAAGCACGAATATGATCTTCGTTGATCATGGGATCACCAAGCTCATCGCTCTTGTAGTACCATTCAAGTATAGTTCTCTTTAGCGCTGTTCCCTCTTTCAAACCCAGCCTCTTGGCCAGGGATCCGGCGACTTTGTTTCTGAGGACGACCTCCACAGGAACGATTTCACTCCTCTTCACAAGAAGTTCGTCATCAGCGTTTAGTTTTACAAAGTGAGTCGAAATGCCAGCCTTTTCAAGCTTCTCATATATCAACGCCGTAATCTGACAGTTGACTTTACCCTTGTTTTCGATCGTCCCTTTTTTCAGACCGTTGAATGCAGTAGCATCATCTTTGAAGTGGATGACGAGCAGATTCGGATCATCTGTCGAGTAAACGATCTTAGCCTTTCCCTCGTACAATTTTTCATTTTTCTTCATCTATTACTCCTGTCCAAAGACCCTTTGAAAGATGGTATCTATATTTCTGAAATGATAATCGAGGTCAAAGAGGGCGATTAGCTCCTCTTCCTTCAAAATGTATGTCACCCGATCATCAGCCATGAGCAGATCTTTAAAATTCAGAGACTCGTTCCACGCCTTCATAGCAGCGTCCTGCACTATCACATAAGCCTCTTCCCGCGTTAACCCTTTATCGACAAGCGCCAGAAGAACCCTCTGCGAATGTATGAGACCGCCGCCCAATTCGAGATTCTTCTTCATCCTCTCTGGAAAAACATCGAGTCCGGATAAAACTTTTATCAGCCTGTCGAGCATAAAATCGACGAGTATCGTCGCATCAGGCGCGATGACCCTCTCTACCGAGGAGTGGGATATATCCCTCTCATGCCACAGCGCCACATTTTCAAGGGAGGCGGACGCATACGATCTCACAAGACGGGCAAGCCCAGTGATGTTTTCACAGAGAATCGGATTTCGTTTGTGAGGCATCGCACTCGAACCCTTTTGTTTTTTTCCAAACGGTTCTGCGACTTCAGAGACCTCTGTGCGCTGCAGGTGACGAATTTCAATCGCAACACTCTCTATGGATGATGCTATACCGGCTAGCACAGAGAAAAAATTTGCATGACGATCCCTCGGCACGACCTGTGTGGATGCCGGGGATGGAGTGAGTCCCAATGCCTTACACACACCCTCTTCTACCTGAGGCGGAATATGGGCGAAGGTGCCGACTGCTCCCGAGATCTTTCCAACGCTTACATCCGCAGATGCCCTCTTCAAGCGCTCCCAGTGCCGTTCAAACTCAGCATACCAGAGCGCAAATTTAAGCCCAAGCGTTACAGGTTCGGCATGAATGCCGTGAGTCCTGCCGACCATGGGAAGCATCTTATAGGCAAGAGCCTTTTCCTTGAGCACAGATAAGAGCTTACCGATGTCGGAGAGTATGAGCTGGGTGGCGTCTCTCAGCTGAGTAGCAAAAGCGGTGTCGAGTAAATCTGAGGAGGTCATGCCAAGATGGATATAGCGGGACTCTGCTCCGATGCTCTCAGAAAGGGTCGTGAGAAAGGCTATGACATCGTGGCCGACGTCGTTCTCAATCTCGTTCATACGATTGAGATCAAACTTCACCTTTTCCTTTATTATTTTTAGAGAAGATTCAGGGATGCGACCTAACTTAGACCATTCATCGCAGACAGCAAGTTCAACCGACAGCCAGCGCTGATATTTGGATTCATCGACCCAGATATCGGCCATCTCATCTCTGGCATATCTTTGTATCATTTGTTTTTCCCGTGTTTTTGGATGAGGGGCTTATATCACGAAATTTCTTCGATGCAAGGATTTTCACGATAAAGATGTTCGACCAGAGAATCAAATGAAAAAATTGACTTAATAGTTTAGCATGATAAATCTCCACATATTTGGGGGTGTAGCAACGGTCGCAAGTCGCTGGTTACTTGTCGCTGGTTGATTGCTGGTAAGAACAGTTAGCAGGTAACAAAACGAAACACCTGAGGACTTCACTCCCCGATTTATATTTTTTTTCATTTTAAGATCAAAGCCGCATGTAGGATGTAGCATATAGTCAAATCCTTAAAGATAGAAATTGACTTAAAAAATCATAATGATAGCCTTTTCCCAATCAGGGAGGCTGTCGATGAGGGGTAGTGCCTCTAAATATCGTTTGAATACAAAGGCGGGCTCAAAACCTGCCTTTTTGTTTTTTAACTACATGCTACATGCCACATGCTACATGCTTCTTCTTATCGCTTGCGGGTCTCAAGGTAATAACGACATTCAAAAGGATGATGCTGTTCCTATAAACAAAGAAATCACACCTGAAGATATGATCATGTCAGATCGATATCTGGGCGAGCTTGTTGTACATTTTAGGGATGATTTGGTTGTTAGATTATCACCCCCACCTGACCTCCCCCGTCAAGGGGGAGGGGCAGAGCGGAATAATCATTTAGAGGTGCGGAATTTCTATTTTCAAAGCCTTGCTGATGATCTGAACAAAATCCTCGAAGAACACCAGGTTGCGGTGAGAAGATATCTAACAATGGGTCAGGATAAGTATGACACTTTCAAGCGCGATCTCGAAGAACTAAACTCCGAAGAACTGCCCGATCTCAATTCTATCTATTATTTCAGGGCAGAACCTAAAAAAGCGCTTGTGTTATATGATAAGTTAAAAAATATCTATGGCGTGGAATATATCTATCCGCATCTGCAAAAAGTTTTGACGGCTACAACAACCCCCGATCTGTCATTACAGCAGGGATATCTAACAGCAAACGGCGGTATAAATGCCGAATACGCCTGGAATCAGGGAATCATGGGAAAAGGTGTCCATGTGTATGATCAGGATAGCGCGTTTAATTTCGACCACGAGGATTTGCAGCTTGATTATACTGTTTATGATGAAAAAAATAATCCAAACGGTTCACTTGTTGGAGCGAATACATCACTGGCAGCGCATCTTCCTCCTGAGAAGCAACCTTTTGTAAGCACAGGCGTTCCTCTTTATCTCGCCATTGCACACGGGACGTCTGTTGCAGGTATCATAAACGCTTCACATAATAATGGAGGGGGAAATTTTGGAGTAAAGGGCATTGCACCAGATACAAAATTGTTGGCCGGGTTTGCACCGATATATAGAGACGATAAAAATATATTTCCAATTAGCAAAAAAGATACTGAGGATGACAATGGATTTATGGGTTCAGTTTTTGTCATCGAATCGGCTGTCACGGGAAAAGATGGATGTCAAAAAACCAGTGGAGGAATCGATGATCCATGCTACGGCAAAGGTCAGCTTCCATGCGAAGTCGTACCAGATGAGATGAAATACTATCAAACGCTTTCAGCTATGGGGATTACGGTTGTCGAAGGTGCTGGAAACTCTGGACTCGATATCGGCGATCCTGATCAATACACAGGCAAATGGAGTGTGTGGGTCAATCCAACGACACAGGACAGCGGCGCTATTATGGTAGGTGCCAGCGATGGCGCTAACATGCAAAAGGCCGCTTTCAGCAATTACAGCCCAAGGGTGGATGCCTATTCATGGGGGAGCGGCATAGTCACGACGTCATACCCATACGGCGACGCTGCGACATCTCCCTTTTACTGGAAAGGTGCCGGCGGCCCGCCATCCCAAGACCCTGTGAACGACAAGCACAAATTTTACACAAACCGTTTTGGGGGGACATCCGGTGCGACGGCTATTGTCGGTGGTGCTGTGACACTTGCTCAAAGCAGATTCATGCAATTAGCCGGCAACAATCGCATGAGATACATCATGCCAAAGAAGATGAGAGAGCTCGTTCGATCAAGCGGCGATAGTCAGAAGGATACGACAGGCAAGAACATCGGCGTCCAGCCGAAGATGGACAAGCTCATCAAGGCCGTCGATAACTACTGGCAGACGATCTCTGCAAAATATCCGGCATTGAAGCAAAAGTCCCCCAACATCAATCGTATGACGAAGCAGGAGATAATCTCAATGCGATCAGATGGTGTTGGATTAACCTGCATCAAATACGACCCTGACGGCAGCTCAAGCGACCCACTCTGTTCAGACGATCTCCTGTGGCCACGAGCCATCCAGATGAATGTCGATATGGATATCGACGGCGATGGTTTGATGGATCTCGTAAGCTGGAAACGTGGGGAGTTTAAGGTGGACATCAGTTCACAAGGAGCAGATTCAGCATGGTGCTCCGATCTCAAGGGGGTGAGAGAAGCCGACGGCTATTGTGACAAATTTCCTGAGAAATACGGTTCGTGGGATTTGACAATCAGCTACAACGATATCAACAGCAAGTGGGTCTTGCCATATGTGAAGGACATGGACGCAGATCATAGATCAGACCTCATGCTCTACGACAAAGAACATGGACGTTGGTACATCGAATATATGAATGTCGATTATATCAACGGGAGTGAGAATCGTATCGCAACATGGGATAAAGAACTTCAATACAACTGGAAGGACGAACTGAACATTGACCCATGGAAGAGCAAATATTCGAGACCTGCGGTCAGCGATTTGGCAAGCTCTTATAAAAATAGCAAAGGGATCTATTTCAGCGATGGGTGGGCAGACATCTCAATCTTGTGTTCTGACGGCTACTGGCGGGTTGACCTTGGAGGGCCAAATGGCCCTGATGGCATATGGGATATCGAAGTTAAATATCTCACAGATGAACAATTGAAAGCAGCCCCGGGCTGGGCATATCAGACTTATGTGAGTTCGATATTAGGTGGTCACACAGAAATTGGGAAAAAAGAATATGATCATGAAACTTTCTATGTGAAAATTCCGGATACGATAAATGGAGCAGGAAAAGTTTTAGTCTGGGCTGGGGGGGTAGGATATGTTGAGGCTTTC
>JBDRGF010000110.1:0-10021 GCA_043818055.1 Pseudomonadota bacterium
CACGGGGGGGTTGGCCGCCGAAACTGCCCGCCTGTGGGGGCCCCCCCCGCCCCGCCCGGGCCACCAAAAAACCCGGGGGGTTTTTCCCCCCCCTTTTTTTTGGGGCCCCCGGGCGGGACTCGGACCCGCATGGGTTTCCCCACACGCCCCTCAAACGTGCGTGTCTACCAATTCCACCACCTGGGCAAAACAGTATTTAGTTTTAACAATCTTACTTAGTGCCTTCCGACTTCTGTTCAGATTCCTGAGGCAAAGCCTTCTCATTTGCTTTCCTCGTATCTTCCTTTTCGACTGCTTCGAGAAGCGATTTGTTGCTCAGGACGCTCTCAACCGATCTCGTCTTGGCCATCTGCGCTAATGTGAGCGATGTCGCCAGAAAGAGAATCGCAAGCACAATGGTCATCTTGTTCAAAAATGTCGCGGGACCGCGGCTGCCAAACAGTGTCTGTGAAGCGCCACCGAAAACTGCGCCAATATCTGCTCCCTTTCCGACCTGCAAAAGGATAGTGAGGATCAGGATGACACATATGGCAAAATGAATAACTGTGATTAAACTCTCCATTGAAACTCTCCTATAAAAAATTTTCCGGATCAAAACACGTTTTTTCAATCTACTCAAGCATTAAAAACTCGAACGAACAATATCAGCAAATTGCTTCGAATCAAGCGACGCCCCACCAACCAAAAATCCATCGATATTGGGCTTTTTGATCAAATCCCTGCTGTTGGATGGCTTCACGCTGCCTCCATATAAAATCTGGGTCTTGTCCGATAACTCGCGGTCAAATGCTGTAGAGAGCCATTCCCTTATTAAAGCATGCACCTCTTCGGCCTGTTCAGGAGTGGCTGTTCTCCCCGTCCCTATAGCCCATATCGGCTCATAAGCTACGACAAGATTTGTAAGTTTGGGGCTATATGACGAAAGCCCGATCCTCAGCTGATGTTCGATCACATCCCATGTCTTCGAAGCCTCGCGTTCATCAAGCTTCTCGCCGACACAAAAGATGGGGATGAGTTCATTGTGCTGCGCTGTTCTCACCTTGTCCTTCAAACATTCATCATCCTCGTGAAAAATGTTGCGCCTCTCGGAATGACCGATGATGACAAACTGACATCCAGCCTCTTTCAAAAAAAGCCCAGAGATCTCTCCTGTGAAGGCGCCATTATCTTCCCAGTGGATATTCTGCCCGCCCAGCATATATGGCAATTCGGAGAGTGCGACTCCTACAGAGTATAATGATGTAAAAGGAGGACAGATGATCACCTCGGTGTCGCCTGTGGCTTTGAGCTCGTGATTAAACTCAGCTATGAATTTCAAAGACTCAGCTATATCGTTGTTCATCTTCCAGTTTGCCGCCATGATCGGCTTTCTATTTTTGTCAGTCACTTATCCCTCCAATGCTGCCAGTCCGGGGAGCTTTTTGCCTTCCATAAATTCGAGGCTCGCCCCACCGCCGGTTGAAATGTGTTTGATCTTATCTGATACCCCTGCTTTGGCCAGCGCTGCGATTGAATCGCCTCCGCCGACAACGGAGATCGCCTTCGAATTTGCAATCGCCTTTGCAACAGCCATCGTGCCATTCGCAAATGCATCAATTTCAAAAACGCCCATCGGGCCATTCCAGAATACAGTCTTCGCCTCTTCCAAAATTTTTATAAATTCCTTCACCGTCTTAGGACCGATATCGAGGCTCATCATATCTTCAGGAATATTATCTGTAACTTCAGTCTTCGCATCCTCGGAAATCTCGTTGGCGATCACAAAATCTTTGGGAAGGATAATCGAAACTCCTCTGGCTTTCGCCCTTTCAAGGATGCGCTTCGCGGAATACAGTTTATCCTCTTCGAGCAGAGACTTTCCGATCTCTTTTCCGGAGGCCTTAAGAAATGTATAGGCCATGCCTCCGCCGATGACTATCTTGTCCACAAGTCCCAAAAGGTTATCGATCACGCCAAGCTTATCTGAGACCTTAGCACCTCCCAGAAGCGCCACAAAGGGACGACTCGGATCTTTCAAGATCTGGGAAAGATATGAGACCTCCTGACGCATCAGAAAACCGGCGCCCTTCTCCTTCACAAATTTCGCCATGCCGGCTGTCGAAGCGTGCGCCCTGTGAGCTGTGCCAAACGCGTCGTTGATATAAACGTCGGTGAGGTTAGAGAGCTTCTTTGCAAACTCCTCCTCATTTTCCTTCTCTTCATTATGAAATCTTAAATTTTCAAGGAGCATCACCTGCCCGGGTTGGAGATCGCTGGCCAGTTTCTTCACCCCGTCGCCAACACAGTCCTCCGGCATTACAACATCGACACCGCCCAATAACTCGCTTAAGCGAATTCCAACAGGCTTCAAGCTATACTTAGGATCGGGCCTGCCCTTTGGCCTTCCCAGGTGACTTGCCAAAATCACCTTCGCGTTGTGCCCCAAGGCGTATTTTATCGTCGGAAGCGCAGCCCTGATGCGGGTGTCATCCGTGATCTTGCCATCTCCATCCATAGCGACATTGAAATCCACTCTTATGAAGACACGCTTATTCGCGATATCGAATTCATCTATATACTTGATAACCATTATAACCTCTCACCCATGTAAATTGCGAATTCGACCATCCTGTAGCTGAAGCCCATCTCGTTATCGTACCATGCGATCACTTTGACGAGATTTCCGTTTGCCTTCGTTAGAAGACCATCGACGATCGAAGAGCGGGGATCACCGTTGAAATCAGTGGAGACAAGAGGTTCCTCAGTGTATCCCAGAATCCCCTTCAGCTCATTTTCGCTGGCCTTTTTGAAAGCCGCGTTTACGTCCTTCGCGTTGACCGGCTTCTTGCAGAGAGCTGTGAGATCGACGCATGAGACGTTGATGGTGGGAACACGGATCGCAAAACCATCGAGCTTTCCATTCAGATCAGGAAGCACCAGTCCGACTGCCTTAGCAGCACCCGTCGTTGTCGGAATTTGCGACATCGCCGCGGCTCTCGCCCTTCTTAAATCTTTGTGCGGCGCATCTACGACGCACTGATCATTTGTGTACGCGTGGATCGTCGTCATTAAACCGGACTCAATGCCGAATGTCTCGTTGAGCACCTTCGCAAATGGTGCAAGACAGTTTGTCGTACAGCTGGCGTTCGAAACTATGTTATGTTTAGCGTTATCATATGTTGTGTGATTGACACCCATCACAAACGTCCCGTCAGGATCAATCGCTGGCGCTGAGATTATCACCTTCTTTGCACCGGCTTTGAGATGCTTCGATGTCCCTGCCTGATCCCTAAAAACACCTGTGCATTCCATCACGACATCCACACCCAACTTTCCCCACGGAAGTTTCTCCGGATCCTTCTCTGAAGTTACGGGAATCTCTTTTCCATCGATCACGATCGCGTTATCCTTGACAGATATGCTGCCGGGAAAGTGGCCGTGAGTTGTATCATATTTGAGCAGATGAGCCATCGTCGGAATCGGAATCAGATCGTTGATACCAACCAGCTCTATGTCATCTCTTCCTCTCATAGCACGAACGACCATTCGTCCAATACGTCCAAAACCGTTGATTGCAATCTTTGTTTTCTTAGACATGTCTTCACTCCTTTTTTTATATTGTTGATTGTGTATGATTTTTTTTCGCTCCAAGGCGGCGGCAGTATACCTTTTTGCTTCCCTTCGTCAAGAGGCCAATAAAACAGCGATAAGCTGTAAGAAAGACAAGAAATACATAGCTTTGAAATGGCGGCTTTGCTAAAATAAGAAAAATTGTGTTTTTTATTATGGAGGTAAGAATATGAAAAAGCCTTTATTGGTAGTAGGTGTTGCCGTCATTGTGGGAACTCTCCTCGCCTTTATGCTCTTGAGCCACAATTCAAATGGCAAGGAGAATGGAAAATCAGCGCAAGGAAAAACATCTTCCCTTAAAGAGAAAACCCTTTCTCAGTTAATCCTCTCACCCTTTTCAAAACCATCTTCGACAACCGAGACAGACCCAACCCTAAAGACCGCTGATGGGGGAAGCAAAAATACCCTTGCTACACAGACGAATATTCAGCAGATATCGAAACCCGCATTGCCTCAGACTGAATTGGCGATGATTTCCAGTGAATTGCAGGCTGCTGCCATCATAGACGACGGCACACAATTGATTCTCAGCCAGATGAATCAGAAACCCAAGGCATTCGATGATATGCAGGTCCTGGCGCTTGGCGTACCACTGGAAGTGGTCAACACCTTCGACAGGATCACACATGAGAGCACGCTTACGGAAGTGGAAGAGGGAGAGAAGCCATCCACGGATAACAAAGGAGGTGAGGAGGGGGAAAAAACTCCATCGACGGAATCTGTACTGGCAAAGGCGATCGCAATAACCGCGAACAAGCGATTCATGGAAATTTCGGCACAGCTCGAACAGGAGATTCTCAATTTCAATTACTATAATACGCTTGCAAAGGATCTTTTTAATTCCGGGGTTAGCGAGGATCAAAAATCCCAGTGCAAACCCGGCTTTTTCAAAGAGTATCTCACATATCTCCGTCCATCATATGATGAGAACAACCCCTTCATCATAGATGTCGTCACCAATCAATCCTGCTTTGCGGAATGCAAAAAGAAGGGAAAGAATGCCGAAGGCTGTTTTATCGACTGCGGAATTAATTCAAAGGAGAGATGTTATGATGCGGCTCAAGCCTTTCTTCCCGCATCCTTTCAGGATTTTTTCTACAGCTACAATTGCAAAAATAATTATCCATTCCCTTACGAGGGGACTAAAAGTGCGCAGATTAATCCGGGACAGGAGAATTCCAGATTGTTACGCTTAACAGCTGAAAGCATTCAATATCTCTATCAGAGCATGGAGCAGATGCAGGGCGACATCGACTCATCTCTCGAAAAAGATTATCTGCAAAACAAATCAGATGATCCCGCTTGCAAGTCGGCTATAAAAGAATGGAACTCGAGTAGGGACGCTATGAGAAAGGCCTTCGAAGAAAAGAGAGAAGAGCTTGTAAAATATAATGCCTATAAAATCCTGTCAGAGAGTTTCAGCGATTCGATCAAAATAAACCGTTTTCTGACTGAGAACAGAGCTAACCTCAAGTCCGCATACTGCATGAGCCATTTAAACCAGGCTCTCACAGAACATCAAAGTGAGTGGAAAAGGGAGGCTGAATCTAACAAGGCCTCTATCGATATGATAGAAAAAGTAACCTCGCAATTTCGTGACGTATCGAATGAGTTTTTAAATCTGCCGGAAAGACTGGACGGTTTCTGTCGCGTGGAAAAACCAAAATTACCGGAGGATGTGGGAAATTATCTTCAGGCGACCATGAAACAATAAATAGCAAATTTGTCATTCTGGGCATGATACGACATCTTCCTTCTTGCCATATATCAAACTCAGAACTGCCGGGAATATTATGACTGATCCGATGAGACAGGAGAACATGCCGATGTTGGCTGCGATGCCTATCGATCTTAGACCTAAGTGGCTCGCTGCTATCATGCCTGCAAAGCCGGCCATCGTCGTGACGGTAGTCAGAACTATGGCTCCGCCTGTGTAATGAACGACCTTTGAGAGGTTTTTATAGCCCTCCTCTTCGAATCTGTGGAAGAAGTGAACGCCTCCATCCACGCCCATTCCAAGCACTGCCGGCAATACGATCATATTGAAGAAGTTGAGCTTTTGCTGAGAGATCACCATAATTCCGAGCATCATTATAAATCCAATCGTCAGAGGCAAAGCGGTAAGAATCATCTTCTTAATCGACTTGAAGTCGATCAGGAGGAGGAGAAGAACGGCTATAAAAGAGAGAAAAATCGCCCTTGCAGAATCACTAAGCATGACGCTCAAAACATCTGCAAAAATCACGGAGCTCGATACAGCATGAAAGGTACCTTTCTCGGTCGGAATATTGCGAATCTGGTCGGCGAATTGCATGGCGAGTTTACCATTTTTTAGATCGACTTCATTCTCGGCGAAAATATAGACAAGCTGATCCTTTTCGCCGGTTTCCTTTGAAGCAAAGGAATGCTTCAACGAATCCGGCAGCGCATCCATTGTAAAGGGCTTTGCAAAGGTGGATTTCTTCAGATCATCGAGATCCTCCTTCTTCTCACCCTTGATCAGCTTTTCAATTGTTTCATCATTCAAGAGCTCCCTGATCTCTTCCATGATGGGGAGTTTCTCCTCCTGATTTTCGGGCACAAGATCGTAGAGATTCTTTGAGGCCTTGATCAGGCTGTTTTTATTTTCATCGCGGCGTTTCAGCACCGCACTCTTGACAACTCTTGCCTCCTCCTTCGAATGAACCAGGACAACTGATGGAATAGCCTTGGAAGGATTGATTCTTCGGTAGAGCTCCTTGGCTATCCCGAGCTTTTTATCTTTGGCTGAAAAATTGGAAAAATCGTAATCGAAGTTGAGCCCAAAAGATATGGAGAGAAGAAAAATCAATAAAAGCGATCCCGAAATAAGCAGGAGTTTTTTGGGAGGAATCTTAACTATTCTGTCAAGATACCAAGCCCTTAACTTAAATTTCTTTCTCCTCAGGAACCAAATACTCTCTTCCAACACACACATGGCGGGTAATATAGTAAGATAAGCGAAGAGGCTTATCATGATGCCGATGCCGGCGATCAGGCCGAATTCGGAAAACCCTTTGAAGTCATTTATGGCGAGAATTAAAAAGGCAGCGGCTGTGGTGGCCCCTGCTGTGAAGGATGAACGTCCGACATGAAAAATCATAGCGTAGAGTGAATCGAAGAGCGTCCTTCCATTCTCCCTCTCTTCAGTATATCTTGAATAGAGATGTATGCCAAAATCTATTCCCAAACCGAAGAGGATGGAAAATAAAAATGCCGTCGTCATATTGAGATGACCGATGATAAGCCTTGCCAGTGCAAAATTCCAGAAAATGCCGATCGCCAGAGGTATGCCGACAAATAGAATGGCTCGAAAGCTGAAAAAATAGGCGATTATACAGACGAGAATCAGGATTCCAGAGATGATGCCAGCGACCTTCAAATCACGAATCAGGCTCTCATACTCAACCGTGCTTGAGACTATTCCTCCGCTGTAATGTATTTTGACATCCGGATCGAAGCGCTTCGGATCAAACGCCTCTATCTTCTGTTCGAATTTTTTATAAAACTTGCTGAAGGCGGAGACATTAGCTTTCTCTTGCTTTGGCGTTACTCCCAAAACAAAGACAGTCTCCTCTTCATCCGTGATAAATTCGTTCGTCAACTTTCCCGGATAGAGAGAACGATATTTTTTCTTTAGATTGCCAAAACCCTCATCAACATCAGCATCTTCATCCTCATCTTCCTCGAACGAGACATACAAGCTCCCCAGCTTTTCCCTCTGAATCCTGCGATCGATCTTGTCCCTCATCTCTTCAAGATCTTCAACACTTGGGAAAAGCAGCTTATGTTCATAGAAAAAGTCGTAGCCCCTCTTCTTGTAGTCGACGCTCCCGACCTCCTCATCGCTCTCAAATTCCTTCGAGAGAAGTGGCAGCATCTTTTTGATAGCATCCGGATTTTTCGTCTCAAAGATGACCATCACGTTCTTCATGGTGCCAAACTTGGCATCAACCTCATCCATGAGTTGAACGCTTGGATAGCTTCTGGGCAGGAGTGAAGAGAAATCGGTCTGAATATTCTTAAAAAGAGCGATCGTAGGATTGATGGAAATAGAGAGCAGCACTCCCACAAGCATGAGAATGGGAATATAAAATTTAACTGCGATCTTTGTATAGAAGCGAACTATTTTTTCTAGCATATCACTTTTTCTCTATCTCATCGAAAACTTTTTTTGCAATATGTCCCAACTCATCTTCCAAGAGGGGCTTTCTCAATATTTCGTCCCGTCCACCCGACATCAGAAAATCCTTCTGAAATTCCCTGACCTCGGTCGGATGGCCTGAGACCAACACAACCTGCGTGCTGGGAGATATCTCCTTTATTTTTTTACATATCTCCACACCATTCATGCGGGGAAGGATGAGATCCACAAAAACAAGAGGTATAGCCTCTTTCTTTATGATCTCCACAGCGTCAAAACCGTTCATGACTGTTATAACATCATAACCGAGCTCCTCAAGCTCCCTCTTATACGCCAAAATCACTATTTCATCATCATCCACGACCAGTATCTTCTTTTTCTCCATGTATTCCTCCTGAGAGCGCCGGCAAAGATATTATAAACTGAGTCCCCTTGCCCAACTCGCTATTGACAGTTATCTTTCCCATATGAGCAACTATTATGCCGTGTGAAACTGAAAGGCCGAGCCCCGTTCCCTCTCCTGGTTTTTTCGAGGTGTAAAAGGGATCAAATATTTTGGATAATCGTTCCTTTTCAATTCCAGCACCCGTATCAGAAAACGACACTTCAACATATTTTTTATCATCGGAGTTTTTGGTCTTAACCGTAAACCGACCACCATCTCGCATCGCATCCCTTGCATTTGTTATGATGTTGACAAAGACCTGTTGAAGTTGCGACTTGTCTCCCAAAACTTTGAAAAGATCAACACCATAATCCTTTATGATTTCAATGCTCTGTTTGACCAGAAGATAGGAGCTAAAGCTCAAAGTCGATTCGATGACATCATTTATGTTGAGTTCTATATATTCAAACTCGCCTTTAGACTCTCTCGCAAAAGAGTTCAGATCCTTGATAATTTTTGCCATATGCTCTGAAGCTTTTAACATGACCCCGATATCCTGATACTCGATACTGCCGGAGTCGACTTTTTTTCTTATAACTCTCAGAAGTCCCATGAGCCCCGTCAAGGGGCTATTCAGTTCGTGTGCTACTCCAGCCGCGAGAATTCCAATGCCGGAGAGTTTTTCGGCCTGAACCAGCTGGGATTTCGTCATGTTCAAAGTATCATATGCAGTTTTAAGCTCTTCAGCCCTCTTTCTTTCGACCTGTGCGGTTGTGTTAGCAGCGATAAGTTTTTTCTCATTCTCCTCGGCGATTTTGCGCTCGGTCGTATCGCGCAATGCGAATACAACATCCGTAATGTTACCTGAAGAGTTTTTCAATACGGCTCCCGACATGCTGACAGCAAATAAAGAACCGCTCTTTCCTGCACACGAAGTTTCAGATTCAACAAGCTTCTCCTCTTTCAACAACACATTCCACATGCGTCCTTCAAAATCGTTTTCCCTTGGGAAAAGAATTCTTACGTTTTTACTAAGAAGCTCGCTCTTCTTAAACCCCAGCCGTTCGAGCGCTGAGCGATTGATATCCTTAATCAATCCCTCCTTATTCATTATAAAAAGCAAGTCAGTCATGGAATTTACTATATTATTAAAGTAATCGAGTGTCACCGTGCTATGTTTTAACTTGGATATCATTTCATTGAAGGAGTCGGCTAGTATTCCGAGTTCATCCTTTGACCGAAATTCCACACGCTGATCGAGGTTGCCTGAGAAGGAGATATCCCTCACCCGCCGGGTCAGCCTCGTAATCGGTATGGTGATACGCCTTGAGAGAAAGAGAACCATCATAAAAGCCAAAAGAACAACGCCTGTCGAAATAAATATGATTAGGCGCTTTGCCTTTATCGCAGAGGCGAAAAGTTCCTGACCCGACTGCAATGCCACAACCTTCCATTGAGGCAAATCATATCCCTTACTGCCGGGTATAGCTGAAAAAGCCGCTACATCGCGATAATGACTACTTTTAAACAAATCTAAAAGACCATGTTTATGATCAACAATCTTATTTAGTTCTTCATCAGATAACTGCATGAAAAAGACCTGACCCTTATCAGGATGTGCGACTACATTACCTGATGCATCGACCAGCATGACATATCCGGTCTTGCCGATATGAACGGAATCGGTCACATTCCATATCTTCTTCATATTCATCTGACCCACTGCGATCCATCTGATCTTTCCCGCTCCATCCTTCACAGGTATTGCAAAAGAGACTATCAGCTTAAAGGGATTTGGAATGGATTGAACTCCTGAAATAACAATTTCACCATTTTTTGCCTTCAAATAACTCTCTCTCTTGCTC
>JBDRGF010000111.1:0-3038 GCA_043818055.1 Pseudomonadota bacterium
GCGTCCACCTCCCTCAATACGCGAAGCTTGTACTCAGCGGTAAACCGGCGCCGTGCTTTTTGTTCCGGCACCTCAGGGTCGGGAATAACCCTGGCCATCGAGCCGACGTCACAAACTCCGGTCGCCCTACGGGCTTCCTCCTTTTGTGACGTTTCCTCTGTGATTCTCTGTGTTACATTCATAAGATCTCGCCCTACCTTAATTTAGCAACCCCTCGTGTCTCACCTTCATTGGCACAGAGGGATCACATGTCCGATATTTGAACACTCGCAACCCATCAAGAACCTGTAAGATATTGATTTTGCAAAATACCAAGAACGGCATGCGTTTTGCTTGTACTCTATTGAGTGCAGCTAAGATATACACCACGACGATTCGACAGAGGAAAATGTGGTTGAGCTTTAAACGCGTCTAATTCATGTGGCTGAACACAAAACAAGCTAGAAGCTAAACTGAGTATTCTTACATTCACGACTTTGCACTCCTTTTATAATCTTGATGATTGATCGTGATTATTATTTCAATTTTGCTTAAATGATTGAGGAACAAGTTCATCGGGAAGTAGCTGATTTCCCTCTTTTTTGAGGATGAATGTACCTCTTGGAGTTGTTCCAGTTCTCATTTTCTTAGCATGTGTATCTATTCGTGCTCCCAGCGCATAGGATAAAGAGGAGAAATCATCTCTACCATCTTCAATCCAAGATGTGCCACTGAGATTAATTCCAACCCTTGTGAAACCTATATGTCCCAAAACAGGTTCATAGCCCGCCATCTCAGCCTGACCAACCTCTCCATCTTTGTAAGTTCCATCTGGAGCTACAAAGATAGGTCGGCGTTGAATCGAACAATCAGCCATCTTGAACTTATGAGTAATTATAAAAAACTGATTCTTATACCTATTTTTGAGCGCCTTTTGACACTCTGAAATCACATCACCAGATGAATATCCATCTGGTGGAATGAAGTTCAAGTGCAGTGCATCCCCTTGAAATGGTGCAAAAATTACATTTTCCTTTCCACACAACTCTTCAGCTTTATCCAGGATTACCTTGTAAATCTCATGCATCTGAGTATCGACGAGATCCTTGTCTGCAATAGCAGATATTTTTTGACCCTTTTCACCTACTATCCAGCTATTTTCGAGATGATTCTTCGCTAAATCCAGCTCAATAATATTAACCGAAACATCTTTAACACTACCCTCTTTTTCTATTTTTAGCGCAAGCCTACCTGTATCCATATATACAACATCTGCATTCTCTATGTGGCCGCCGGTATTGCTCCAGGCCTCTGTTGGACGCAGTAGCCTTGGGTATCTAAAATAAAGCTGCGCACTTCGAAACATTCTAGTTAACAACCCAAGACCGGTATCTTCCGATGGTGGAAATGGGTGTTCATCCAAATCAGCAGGGACCTCTATCTGTTCTCCTGTATAGTTTTTTAAAAGACCCAACAATCGAGCTAGTATCGTTTCTCTTTGGGTTGCGTTATCCTCTCCACTCTCATTTAAGTCTTTAAGTGAGTTGATAGTCTCCCTCAATCTTTCAATCAACCCCCCCTCATCTCCGGAAGAATCTTGCCTAGATCTTGTGATCTGACCTATATATCTTCCCATTCTCGGCAGAACTGAACTCAAGTCGCTATCAAGTGAGACTGGATACTCTTTATATTGACCAAAACCCACAAAGCCGACAAGTCCTTCTATCAATTGATTGTAATACTTTTTGTTATTTTCATCCCCATTAATCAAACTTCCTACATCTTCTTCAGTATGCATAGGTTTATAGCTTGCAGCCCTTTTTTCAATGAAGGTCGTGGCTGGAGGCATATTGACGAGTAATTCAGCAACACGTTTATGAACCTCGCTTATAAGTGTTGCGATAAGAAGGTTTTTTTTCATTAAGTCACTGACTGAAAGGTTTATGTACAAGGCGCTGTGGTTTGGCCTGAATTGAGATAGCTCTTCTTGCATATCAGGGTCTAAATTTTTTGAGAGTGCCTCGCTTAAATATTTCGGCAAGCCTGATAGGATGGTTTCAATCGATACTTTGTCCTTTGCCTTCAAGTATAGTGCTGTTCCCACAGGGTCAACATATACCTCAATTTCCAGCAAATCAAAGTTGGAATCGATGAGCTTTGGATTTTGTAAAGCTTCAATAGTCAATACTTTTAAACTATCACCAACGCGGCCACTGCCTCTATCCAATTTATTAGCCTCCGTCATTCTCATATGTAGTCTTGTAATATGTACGATCTCTTTTCTCATCAGTGCGTTAACAGTGTTTTCGAAAAGTTTTGCTAACATGAGATCTCGTCTTGTGTAGTATGGCTTTAATTCTGTGAATGCCGCTTCCATGTGGCCTAAAAACATTTGAGCAGAAGCTATGAATTCAGCATCTTCAGTCTGTTCAATATCCAACTTAGATAGCATAGTATGCATCATTGCAAAGTATAGCTCTCGTTGCTTCATATGGGTCAATCCGGCAGATCCAGCCTGGTTGAGATATAGGCTTGAGCTATATTTCCATGCATCGATTGCGCTGGATAAATGTTCGGGGTCTAAACATGCAAATCGTGATATTAAGGCTGGACCAGCAGCAAGTGCGTCATTTAGTCCCTTACGGTGACCTTGAAGTGAGTGACCATTTAGAAGATTTATCAATTGCGAAGGATCGGACCTTATAAATGCAGCCTCGGCATGAGCAGCCTCAGCCAAACTTTGCGAGTGATTATAAAATTTAGTTTGAGCAGCAAAATTAGATCCAGCCACTCTAGAGCCTGATGTGTATACCATGAATAACTTTTCCCTAAGACTTTGAAGTCGATCCCTATTTTTCGATACCCAATATTCTGGAATCGCTCATTTTGTACCCTAATCATATTATCGGCATTTTAGCAAAAATGTTGCGTGTGCGAGGCAGATTTCTTTAACGGAAAAGGAGAAAGGAGGTAAAGGCAAATAATCCCCGGTGGTTAGAAAGATCCGGAGAAAACCACCCAAAGCCCTTGCTGAGGGTTTATTGAAGTCAAAAGCGATG
>JBDRGF010000112.1:0-6723 GCA_043818055.1 Pseudomonadota bacterium
CACCTTCCCCCGTCCAGGGGGAAGGGCTTAAAAATCAAAAAGGCAGGTTTGAGACCCGCCCCAATTATTGATTGATATATATTTTTAGAGGCATTTCCTCTCATAAAAGCCTCCAGATTGCCTCAATAGCTAGCACTGCAATGAGGTTAAGTCAATTTTATCATTTGAAGGGTTGTTTTGCTGATTTTGTTTTGACTTTATCCATCTGTGATTGTTAATCAAAAATAATGAATATTAAAAGTTGCAGACACACATCACACCCATGGTGTGGCTCACTCTTGATGATCGTTTCACAACTCGGATTCGTCATCGCGTGGTCGCTTATCAAAAAAGTTGGAGTAAAAATTCCACTCTTTGAAGTGATATTCTTCAGGGGGCTCATAAGTCTTCCCCTTTTATTTCTTTTGGCAAAATCGAGCGGTCATCTTCGGTTGAAGATAAACTCACCTATTCCTCTGCTTCTGCGATGCATCTTTGGAATATCGGCGATGATATGTTACTTCTATTCACTCACCAAACTTGCAATTGGAGATGCGGCGACGCTGACCAACACTGCGCCGATATTCATAGCCATCTTATCACCTCTCATGCTCAAGGAGAGTGTATCGAAGAAACAGTTCTGGTTTATCGCCATAGCATTTGGAGCGGTCATTCTGATACTCAAACCGGGATGGGGTGTGATACAGGTTGGCGCCATATTTGCGGTAGCCAGCGGATTATTTGCGGCACTCTCCCAGATCCAGATACGCAAATTGAAAAACAGGGATAATCCATTCACGATCACAATCTACTTCACGATATTTGTGATCCTCGTCTCTGTCGTTCCGGCTATGGGAAAATTTGTAATGCCCTCTTTGAAGGAGTGGATCTTTTTTGGAATTATAGGGCTAGCGACTACGCTCTCACAATTGATGATGACAAAGGCATACCATCTGGCGGACGCTTCTTTCATCGCCCCATTTGGATACACATCCGTGATCTTCTCCTATTGCGCAGGGATAATACTATGGATGGAAGTCCCGGATGTTGTTTCCATAGTAGCCGCTCTCATCATCATCTCGTGCGGTGTGGCCATCATGCTCACATCGAGGGGAAGGGTCCCCGGCCCCACACCGGTTGTGAGAACATAAAACTAAAGCAATATCCAATAAACAATTACCAATTAACAATTTGTTAATTATTACCGTATTAAATTTGCAAATACATCTAATAATAATCACAATCCCGGCGGGAGTTTGAGTATAAAGCTGTTGTAGCGAATCTCCTCGTCGATATCGCCATTTTGCAAAGTCTTGTTCAGCTTAAAAATCAAGCCACTCGAATATTCCCCCTTTGTAGTAGGAGCAATAAAGAAAGGAGGAAAGACATCGATGCGTTTAGAAGTTTTAGTTAGCATCGAATCAACAGCATATTCATATACAGCTTTGCGCTCAATTGTAAGTTTTCCCTCTCCATCCGCAACGGCATAAGCAAGCATAAAGTTGAAACCCGATTTTTTGTCAGCCTCTATCCACGTGGCGACTTTTTCTCCATAGCAATACAGCGGCATCAGGCCACCGGCAACAACTGTATATGCTGAATTATATTTTTTTGTGCCTGAAGATGTTTTCACCTCCCAAGTGAGCGGTTTTTGTGACGAACCAAATTCCTCAGTCCGGCTTATCGTTCCTTTTATAATCTCGCTCATGGCAATAACTTCCGTGCCGGCTGTTGCATAATTTGGCCTTGTATAGAGCATATACATCTCGCCATATTGGTTCTGAGGTTGTTTATTGCGATCCTCCCAGACATTCCCATTATACTGTAAGGAGAGCACTCTATTTATTTTTAGTGGTTTGAGATCCAGCACATTCATCTCATATCCTGAATTTGATATTCCAACTGCTTTTGTTGGATTTTCCCTTTTGTCGATCAATATCGCTTTTGCATATCTTGGAGCTATTTGAGCAAGCTCCGGTATGTCAGTAAACTGAGTAAGTTTTCTTATGACATAGAGCGCCTTATTATTTGCATCATACATCTTTCCATCTGGAGGAACGATAACATAATATACTCCGCTATTTGGCACCTTCATGAAAAAAGCGACAAATTTTTCACTTACGTATAGATCGCTTAGCTGAAAATTTGGGTCCTTGCTGTTAAAAGTGAGAAGTTTGTCAGTTTTTGCGAAATCCTTAAAAAGATCAAAAATTTCAACTGCGGCCACTCCCTTATAAACACTTGTCTTTCCCTGTATTGTCGGACGGGTGCCAAAATCGTTGTTGGTTTCCAACTTTTTATTCGAGCTCCTGTCAGAGTGTAATCCAATTCGAACGAGTTTTGGTTTCGCAAGTACCCAGTAGTCGGTTGGAGAATATTTTACCTCCCAGTTTTCTATAAGTGCATAGTAATAACCATTACCAAACGCCAAACCCTTCAACTTTGGTTCGGCCGCCCTCATCCCTGGAAAAACGAAATCATCAATCTCATTTGGCACTCCGATCCAGCTACCTTTATCCTTATCCCAAAGCTGCAAATATTGTTTCGTTTCAGTTTTTATAATATTATCGCCAGGCATTATACTTACATCCCGCTTAATCTTTTTCTCATAAGCGATGAGCATCTGGGATTCTGACATCCAGTTTGCAATATCGAGCAGTTCTAGCCCCTTGCCCTTAAAATCCTTGTTTCGCTCCATTGCAAAGTGACCATCGGGGCGAATTCCATATTTATCGAAATAGCCAAGTGATTTAGCCAGACCCTTTAGCAGGTCCCATATCGGTTTATCCGGGCACTGGTCAGGTACATCCAACCCCTTACCACCGCAGGTCCCTCCTCCGGCGCATCCAATATCCCCTGGAATATGTTTTCCTGTATCTTTTTTTCCTCCGCTGGTTGGTGCGGGTGGAGATGGTGGAGATTTTCCCGGCTCCTTATAGACAGTCTTTGATTCTATATCACATTTTTTCTTGAGCTCATCGAGCTCCTTTTTATATTTTTTCTTATCCTCTTCTGAGAGTTTTGATAAGTTATCCTTGTAGTTTGCACATGGATCCAGTGTCTGGTAAGAGGAAACACATTTCCCTGCAAGGCCACAATTATATTCACTTCCCCACTGCGCTTTACATTCATCGTGAGAAACACAATTGCGACACCAACGATTGGTCTGGTCACATATTGATCCTATTCTACACACACTCTTTGCATTATTGACATCACATCTGCAAAAACCGCTCGGCATACATTCACCCGGACTGTCAGAATATTCCTTCTGGCATTCACTTTTGGAGCGACACATACGGCAATCCTTGCCATCTAAAACATACCCATCAGTGCAAACAACAATTCCTCCACCATCAAGGGGTGGGCCATATTCAGGTCTCATTTCATCTTCAAGTTTTAAAAAGTGACGCTCATCAGCTTGCACTTCCAACGCGGGAGTTTCATAAAGCTCCATCTGATCTCTTGCAACCTCAGGCTGAACCATTATCGTCTCACCCTCTTTCGGTGCGGGTTCCATAGCGATCAACTTCGCTCCCAAAAAAATAAGTGCGAACACCGCCAAAGCAAGTAAAACTATAAAAGAGATTTTGCGCTTCATAAAGCCTCCAAAGTTATTTTATAAATCTTTTATCTAAAAACGTGAACGTTGCTGTTATCTGTTACATAGACATTATCGTACCAGTCGGTGGTGATTCCATATACATCATGAAAATCGCCCGGCTTTTTGATTTGACTATAGATCAGCGGATTACCAAGTGTAAAAATGCTATTCCCCTTATCGTCAAATGCCTGAACACTGCTGCCACCTGTAACATAGATCAATCCCTGACTATCAAGAGAAATATCACCATAATAACTCTGTGTGGGAATTTTACCTACAATTTTGTACGAAGGTGGTGTCGATGAATAGTCTGGTTCTAATTTAACAACCTCTCTGTTGTGCGTTATATAAATGCTATTTTTCTTGCCCAGCGAACTTTTCGGACCGATTGCAATATCCCTGGGGTCCTGTATTACAGTGATTTTCGTAACGGGGTTACCATTGCTGTCAAATACACTGATATCAGAATCAAATTTATCTACCACATAGACATAACCCTTTTCATCGATATCTACAGACCTTGGAAGCTTAAACTTTGTCCCAAATCTCTTTAAAAAGTTTCCCTGCAGATCATAAACTTCAACTGTTTGGTGAACGCTGTTTGTTGCATAGATTTTACTTGGGCTAGCGGCAATTCCATAAAAGAATCCAACCCGATTTTTGCCATCGCCGCCAAAAGCTTTAACAAATTTTCCGGTAGATGCTTCAATCATCTGAATGCGTTCGTTTTCACGATCTGCGACATAAATATATCCACCCCCACCAAACGCGATCCCGTATGGTCTATTAAATTCACGGGGTTTCAATCCTCCCCTGCCCCTATCCCAGATTATTTTATCTGCCCTCTTAAAGATTTTACTAATATCAAACGCCCTCAAAGATTCAAATGTTTGATTAATAGCATAGAGATATTTACCCTTATATGTTGCAAGTTTTGTATAGATAAGTGGTAAAATGCCATTCTCTTTACCATGAAACCAGACCCTTTCAACAGCGATCCCCTTCTCATCCGTGCTGCCAAAGAGCAAATCATTTGTATTATCGTAGGCTAAGCCTCGGTGATATTCGCCCGCATGAGTAGTCGGAATATTTATCTCTTTAATATATTTTCCGGTATCGGCATCGAATGCCTGAATCCGGTTTCCCGACCCACCCCTTGAAGTGCCGGGGTTTGACCTATCGGCGACATAGAGAGTTCTCCTTTGGGAGTGTATCTTGGAAATGTAATCGAGTGTGAGTATATTGGGATTTATCAGATCACCCGGGTTTAGACCTCTCTTTCCAAATTTACGTTTGAAATTTCCCTTGTCATCTAAGACAATAATCTGATCGTTTTTTTCATCAGACAGAAAAATTTCACCTGATTTCGGATCTGCTTCGATGTCGGTGATATTTATTGACTGTTTAAGAGATGAACGCAGATTGATTTCCTTTTGTAATTTATGTGAGCTGTCATAGATTAGCAATGACTCTATATAAGTTTCAGCACCACAATAACCAGACATGTATAAGTTGTCAGAGATCCCAATTGTTATTGAGTCGCTGTAGAATAAAGTACAGCCAACAATTTGTGGATTTGCTTTGATATAGAAAAAGCCTTTCAGATTTCCACTGGGATCTAGCGTTATGATTCTACGCTTATCCTCTATAAAATAAACTATCCCCTTGCTATTCACTGCTACATCGAAAGGCGTGAAATTATATTTAAGCCCCCAGATATCAACTGGCTTTGGCTGCCGGTATTTTTTACCGGTCGGTGGTGGCGGTGGGGGAGGAGGAGGTGGTGGTGGTTTATATCCAGATGCACATTTCTCCTGCACATACTTTTTAAACTTCTCATCTTTAATCTGATCTATAACATCACATGGAAGTTGAGCTGCAAATGGTGTTGTTCCAGCCTTTGGAGAGGTGTATTTTGTCTCTAAACATCTTCCCTCACTCTGATTTGGTGGTGTAAATTTAGAACAGATATAATTTGGTCCATGTGCATTTATACATTCAATATCATCCCTGCAGTTATCACAGTAGTGTTTATCAGGCTCTAAATTACAAATCGTTCCATGTGTGCACATGCCCTGAATTGAACAACCACAATAGCTAAAACTCTTATCCGCTGACTCATAGCACTTTCCAGGAGCGCCGATATATTCATTTGGTGGATATTGCCCGATACACTCAGCATCGCTTTTGCAATCCTGTTTGCATACTCCAGTGTTGCCAACTTCTCTCCATATAGATCCAAAGTAACATTTTGAAGCAATCGTTTCTGCCTCTTCCTGATGTTCATATTCTGGGGAGTAGAAATCTTTAAGGGGTGGCGTAGAGGCTTTTATCGGAAAAAATCGCTCTCCTTCCATTACTTGCGGTGTGACCTCTTTGATTTCAAGGTCGCTCTCTTTAAACTCTTTAGTTTCTTCGAGCTGTTTAAGCTCTTCTCTCTCATCAGTTGGCTGTAGGGCAAATGCTACGCTTACAAATAAAAAAATACCCAAAATCGGCAATATTTTCTTCATCTTTCCTCCTCTTAAAACTCCCATTTAACCCAATTTACACCCTTTAGCAATTAGATTACCTGCCTGTGGAAGCCAAGTCAAATTGTCAGTTAACTGGTCAACTTGGGTTAATAAATAATGGATTGGAAAATATGTTTCATTATTTAGAAGATAAGAATGTAGATTCAACAACAAATAAATTAGAGAGCTTTTTCTCGAGATTAAAAGCAGATTATAGAAGACATAGAGGTCTCACAAAAGAGCACAGAAAAAGCTATTTAAAGTGGTATTGTTACTTTAAAAACAGGGCTAATTAGCAACACTTTTTGAGTATTATGCCCACAAATGACAATGTAGTCTATTTCGCTTCCATGATCTGAATGAAAAGTTTTACGATTTCAGGATCCCAAGATTTTCAGAGGTGAGTGGTTACTCTTTAGGAATAAAGCCTTGTAACCATCCAAAATCTATGCCATTTTTACCTACATTTTTAGATAAAAAAACTAGGCAATTAACCGGCCAATCGGGTCAGGGATTTTGTGTAGGGAGGATGGGGAAATTGGTTGGGAGATTGTTTTTTTGGATTTCGATGGCAAGCCTTGTCAACCTTCTGACGAGGTTTTTCTGATTAGAGGGTTGTTTTTTGAT
>JBDRGF010000113.1:0-3574 GCA_043818055.1 Pseudomonadota bacterium
CACCTTCCCCCGTCCAGGGGGAAGGGCTTAAAAATCAAAAAGGCAGGTTTGAGACCCGCCCCAATTATTGATTGATATATATTTTTAGAGGCATTTCCTCTCATAAAAGCCTCCAGATTGCCTCAATAGCTAGCACTGCAAAGCGGTTAAGTCAATTTTATCATTTTATAATTTGAGAGGATGTTTTGCTGATTTTCCAAGTTAGCCACAAAGTACCAAACTTTAGCCCGGGAAGTGGGGTTATTGCAATTTCATACATTCACTATTTTCTATGGTATTTGTTGGAGACTGGAAAAGCTTCTGTTGTAAAATGAATATGAGAGTGCCGATGATAATTACGATTCCGCCAGAAATATATATGGTCCTAAATGAAAAAAATGTGATTAATATACCTGAAAATGTCGATCCTATTAGCATGCCTATGCTATGCCCAAGTGATAAAAAACCCATGATGGTTCCCATAGCTTTTTTATTTCTGCCTTCAATGACAGCTAATGCCATGATGGCTGGTATAGCTATTCCAGCTCCTAGACCAAACAATCCGCTTGCTAATAAAAGATCAAAGAATGTGGATGCGAGTGAAAAATATATGAAGGCTAATACCGCTAAAGCGCTTCCAAATATTACAAGATATTTTTTATTAAATCTATCGGCTGAGAAACCCATAATACCTTGAAATAATCCAATCGCTAGCACATTCAGCATAACTAAAATACCAATTTCAGAACTTGATAGATTAAAACTATTTTTTGCTATGACTGGCAAATATGTCCAAATCATCCCAATGCAGCTTGTAAAACAAATTCTAAATATAAAGATTGAGAGAATTGAATCATCAACTAGACATATCTTAAGCGTTTGCACTACTGATTTATTGGACATCTCATGGCCTTTATGACTTGCTTCAGTAGTGGGGAGCCAGATCAAACAGAGTAAAAAACCAGCTAGTGCAAATATTCCCATACATAAAAAAGAGACCTGAATGTTGAACAAATCTGAAAGAAAACCACCGATCAATGGTCCAACACTCAGCCCGGCGTAGAGAGATACGTTGAAAAAACCCATTATGCGCCCCTCCATCCTGTGAGGGGTGATCATCGCAAGATATGCTTGAGCAACAGGCAGTATCATTGCAGATGTAAAACCCTGAACCAATCTTAATAGAATCAAAGTTAAAACGTTTTTTGAAAATATAAAAAGAATTGCAGTAACAGAATAGATGAACAATCCAATTAAAATTAGTTTTTTTTGTCTTTGCGATCAGACAAATTTCCGAAATAGGGCAAAAATAAAGCTCTTGCTAGAGAGTATGCGCCAAAAACAAGACCAATTTGAATCGCTCCTCCACCAAGACCCTGAGCATATAGAGAGAGGAGGGGAATGATTAAACCCGCGCCGATAGTTGTAAAAAAAATTGTAAGAAATAGAACCAAAAAAATATTTATGACCTTTATGTTGTCAAATCTGTGAATATTTTTAAACATCGCTAACCATTCTGTCTATAAGATTAATGGTTTTGTCTATACCGTACAACATAACAAATGATCCCATCCTTGGTCCCGACTCCTGCCCTAAAAGAATTTGATAAAGGATATCGAACCAGGTTTTAAGGTTGTCTGAATATCCGTTTCTTTTTCCAACTTCATAGATTTGAGTTTGTATAGTTTGTGCATCATTATTGTTCCCGCGCTGAAGTTTAGAAAGCTCCTCTTTGAGATCCTGAAGCGCAATGATTTCACCAACTGTAGGTTTTTTGTACTTTTTATTTGGCAGAATAAAATCTTTATAAAAGGATATAGCATATGTGATCAATTTATCTGTAATTGGCGAGTTTTCGCTATTTGAACCTGGACTATAATTGGAGATATAATGCCATAGTACAGAGGGTGACTCGGTTTGACATGCGCTGACAAGATTTAAAATCATGCTGAAGGAGATGTTAGCCTCTGGGTTAGGTGGATTGCCATTATGTATGTGCCATATAGGATTATTTAAACGCTGTTTGATATCATTGGAGAAGTAGTTGCTGAGTTGAGTTAGGTATTCATCCACACTTTTAGGTATACAATCAAAACAGAGTTTTTTTGCTACCTGTGGCTTTTTGTACATATAAAAGATCAGTGACTCCTGTGGTGCGTATTTCATCCATTCTTCCACAGATAAACCATTGCCAATCGATTTTGAAATTTTTCTCCCATGTTCATCAAGGAACATCTCGTAGGGAAGATTGTTTGGAGGTGTACCTCCTATAACACGGCAAATCTTACTAGAAAGGAAAAAAGAGTCTCTAAGGTCCTTGCCGTACATTTCGTAGTCAACGGAAAAGGCCTTCCATCTCATTGCCCAATCGCACTTCCATTGTAACTTACAGTTTCCACCTGTAACAGGAATTTCAGTTTTACTTCCATCCTCATCTTTGAATGCTATTGTTCCTTGATCGACATTGTATTCAAGAACCTCAGTTTGTAGAATTCTACCAGTTTTTGGAGAAATGGGAAGAAATGGGCTGTAAGTTTTCTTTCTCTCCTCACGAAGTGTTGGTAAAAGAATATCCAAAATCTTCTTATGGTTTTTAAGTACCATTAAGAGAGTTTCATCAAATATCCCAGAACGATAACACTCCGTAGCACTTTTAAACTGATATGTGAAGCCGTATTGATCTAGAAATTTTTTTAAACGCGCATTGTTATGATGACCGAAACTTTCGTATTCACCATATGGATCAGGTATTTGAGTAAGTGGCTTGCCAAGATGTTCAGCAATTAATTTCTTGTTGGGGATGTTATCCGGCACTTTGCGCAATCCATCGAGATCGTCAGAAAAGCAAAAAAGAGCTGTTGGTATTTCATTTATCAGTGTTTCAAAGGCATTCTTCACCAGACTAGTTCTGACAACTTCAGCAAATGTTCCAATATGAGGAAGCCCTGATGGCCCATAGCCAGTTTCGTAAAGCACGTATCCTTTTTTGGGAACTTTTCGCTTTAGCCTCTGTTCCAAAAGTTTTTTAGCCTCAGTGAATGGCCATGCATTTGACTCCAAAGCATGTTTTTGTAGGCTTGAGCAATCTATATCATTTTTTGTAAAATTCGTGATGCTATCCTCCTTTTTAATATGTGTCATATTCAATAACGAACTTGCGAAAGTTTCATCAAGCATTTGATATACTTAGCCTTTATGTTCAAGGCCACATCTTTCTTATGTTGTGGCAAACTTTTAAGTTCTCTTTCAAAAAAACCGAACCCCAGTAGCGCACGAATTTTCATAGCTGCATGTAGATCTAGGATTTTAAAGGATTCTGGCCATAAACTCAAATAATCTTCTACTGTGAATTTATCGCAATTATCAAGGATAATTCCTGCAAGAAGAAAACTGGCGAATTGAATGAACCGGGAAGATGGGTTACACTTTTTTTTGACTTTATTCACTTGGGGTTCTAATTAGTGCCTGTCGGGGAAAGAAGGGGTAAGTTATTGAAAACGGGTAGGAGAGAGCGCGCGAGTGAAAGAGATGTAGTCTGTTTTCTGGTCGTAGTTTTTCATTGCGAGGTTTACTTAATTAGGAATCGAGTTGGATT
>JBDRGF010000114.1:0-8579 GCA_043818055.1 Pseudomonadota bacterium
ATGTATTGCCTGCGCTAAACTTGCCTGAAGGAACTGTTAATTCACTGCTTGTGAGAGAGTCATCATTGATAATGCAGTTGGTGCAGACCTTGGTCGTGTTGCTTAAGCTATCCAGTGTGCTGTATGATGTTGCGACGAAAATTCGATATTTCGTAGCGCCTGCCACATCATTCCAATCAAGTTTTGGTGTTGTTGATACTGTTGATGAACCATTATTCGGTGAAAGTAGGGTTGGTGTTTGCAATGGCGGTAGAGCTTGGGTGGTTACTGATTGATAGCTTGAGTAGTCAGACCATCCGGCACTGTTACCAGCTTTTACCATATAGTAATATGTCGTGTTGGGATAAAGAGGGGGCTGGCTATCAGAGTACGAACGAGAACTTCCCCTATAGATCTCAGAATAATTGCCATATGCAGAGCTTGCCCGATAGAGTTTATACTCACTAGCTCCACTCACTGAACTCCATGAAACGCTTACACTTGTCGATCCAGTTGCTGTTGCGCTGGGGCGATTAGGTATTGATGGAATGGCAACAACAGTTATACTCCTGTTGGCAACGGGGCTTTTTGCTCCGTTATTATCAAATGTAGTGCAATAAATTGTCTGTGTACCACCGCCTGAAAAAACAAATGGTGCCGAGGTAGTAGTTCCACCATATCCCCAGCTGGATACATATGGGCTTGAATCCGTTCTATTGGAATTCGTCCCCGTACACTGAACCTTGACCTGATCTCCGTCAGGATCTGTACCTCTCGTCACAGAAATATAAACCGTATCACCTGCATTCGTGCTACTGGGGCTACTGCTGATTGAAGCAGAATATGGCGAATTGTTGGTGTAAGATACAGTTATTGGTCCTACCCAAGCATAGCCTCCGGTACTTTCAAGGCGAAAATAAAATTCTTTTGGATATCCGGAAAAGTTTGATAGATTGTGAGTCGATGACCATGAATTGTCGCCAGCGTATATGATCCCATTATCTCTATTCGCACCGTATGACTCATATGTGCCAACCTTTAAATAGACGTTATTGTTTGCAGAAAAACTCCCGTTCTGTTTGATTACCTTAAAAGTTACACTGGAACCATTTAAGCTGGCTGTCATTTTTAATATGGATCCCCAAGTTCCGCCTCCTCCGTAGGTATAGGTGCGGTCGACACTATACGCAGCCAATGCAGAAACAGGTATAAAAACGAAGAGCAAAACAAATGCTAGATATTTCCCTGCTGAAGGAAGAAGGGTAAAAAGAAATGAGTTTTTTCCAACCCTTTTATTCATTTTGTCATTCTTGTTCATGTTTATCCTCCCCTTTAATTAGGACCAGTCAAATTTTAAAAGCATCAAATTAATCCTCAAAATTTCCTAGCGCTATAATTTTTGAAGCCTCTGCACGGTTGATACTGTTGGCTGGTTTAAATGTTCCATCATCATAACCGCTGACAAGACCGGATTGATTCGCAGCATACAGATGATAATAGAACCATTCGATATTGTTGTTGTACGTTACATCCGAAAACTCCTTGGATATAGGTAAATGTAATTGTTTCAATTGTTTATATTTGTTCCATACGTTTTTAAGTTTTTCGTTAGTGCTGTATTCTCCACATGTAACCAGGATTTTTACTGCTTCAGCACGATTGAGATAGTTAGCTGGCTTAAACTGGCCATCAGGATAACCGCCAACAATATTTTTATCCTTTGCAAAAGCGACGTATGGCGCAAACCATGCATCTTTATCCACGTCAGGAAAAGGATCCGTCGAAGGTTTGTAAAACTTTGTGTTGAAAGCGGCTTTTAAAGCCATCTTTAAAAATTCGACACGGTTGATAAACTGTGATGGCTTAAAGCTGCCATCCGGATACCCATTAACGATGCCGTGTTCGGAGAGTTTTAGAACATACTTTGTAAACCAGGCGTCTTTATCGATATCCCAAAAAAGATTTGGAGTATAAAGTATGGCAATGGCATGAGGAACACGTCTAGGGCCGTATGCATGATTGGATGTTTTTCTTCCATGAACGAGCATCATTCCTGATTTTACTGCAACGAGACTTCCCGTGCTCTCTTCATAATAGACCGAATTCGCGCTATCCCTGACAATGAGTTGGCCGCTGCCGCCGCCGTCGCCCTGAAGAATTTTTTCTTCATTAACTCCAAAATTTTTTAAAGTATCCACGGCGTATGGAATGTCTGCCATCTCAGAGGAGAAGATGAATAATTTCTTCCCACTGTCCGAGGGTCCCATGAAAACCCGGGCCGTTACTGCACTGCATCCTCCCTTGCACATATTCGAGGAATAGCCACCGATGATTTCATCATCGTCTTCTAGAGTTTCGTTACTGAGCCATTCATCCCAATAGCTAAGATTTCCATCCAGAGGATAGTATTTTTTCGTTGTAGCAAGATCATTTTTGTAATGCAGCACGCGGTAGTTGTTCGGGCATTCACCGCCTTGATGATCTTTAAATTGAGCGGGGCACTCGGCATGAAAAGCATCATCAAGTCCATAGCCATGAACCGTAAATGCATCGCCGACGCGTAAAGGGAGAGTGATGGTTCCTTTTGGACTGGTTACGCTGCTAAAGGCAAAATCAAAAATTGCAAAGGGTGTTTGATTGTTCGTTTTCGCTTTTTCCCAGTGGTCGGAAAGAGTTAGTTTTGTGAAGTGATCGCTTCTTTGATCAGGGTGTGGTACGGGAGTTTTAAAAGTGCTTTTAATCTTGGCTTTCGTTAAATCGATTTCCAATATATAATCTGGATAGCCGCCTGGAAATGTGTATTTCCAAAGGATGACACCATTTGCAGAATCAACCTTGTTAAAGTCACTTGGCGTTGGTGCAGCATTGGATACAATGCTAAAAAAACAAAAGGATATACATATGATAATTACATGGGTTTTTTTCATAGTATCTCCATTAGTTGTAAAAGGTATTATATATGACCTGAGCGACCTCTGCGCGATTGATGTATCTCAATGGACAAAAATGCTTTTCACCAACTTTTTTGTTCTCACATAATTCCTTTCCAATATCGTATCCCTTAAAAATATTTTTCTCTGCTGAGTAATACACATAATCGTAGTACCAAGGATTGCCAGCGGAAATCTTTTGTACATCCATGAAAAAGGCGTTTCCAGAATAGCTGTCATTCTTAAAGCCCTTAGCCATCGATAAAATCTTTGCAACGTCAGCTCGTATGACGTTTTTTTTGGGTTCAAAACTTGTTTTGTTGTCTATCCAACCTTTGTTGTATGCTATTTTTACAGATTCATAAAACCAATCACTCGTTTTGACGTCATTATAGGGAATGGCTTTTGTACAATAAATATCTAAAATCCCGCAGCTCTCTCCGGATGCTCTGATAACCATAGCGACGAGTTCAGCCCAATTTGTATTATGTGCAGAGGCGAAGAAACCCGTTTCGCCCTTTCCTTTCACGACATGTTTTTTCCAACTCAATACTGTTGGTCTGCCAAACCAATGTGTTGGTTCAACATCTTTGAAGGGAAAGAAAATTTTTCCAACAACGGTTTGATCGGATCTTTTGATAGTCAGTGAGATTGGTTCTGTCATGACCGCTAAGCCAATTGTCAGCGGTGAAAAGATATCAAGTTCAATCTCTGTATCCTTCCAAGATCGGATTGTGGGATTGTAGAGCTGGGAATAGGTTTTATGTTCAAACCACATATCAATGGTTCCTTTGGTGTCTGTAAAGAAACCTTCCTGCCCCTCTATCTTAACGATGCCTTTGCCAAAATCCCATATGCTCATATCCGGCAGGTTGCTTGTTGTGGAGATATCATTGATGTGGTCGTTAATGAACGTGATTGGATTCAGATAGCCACCATCGGTGATCTTTTGTTGACTGCTGCAGTAGCCACAATTCCAGTCGCATGAAGCCGAGTAAATACTTGTCAGCCTTAAATCGAAATGCAGATGGCTGCAGCATGTTGATATGGTGCCTATCTGTTCTCCTTTTTTCACTATATCTCCGACATTAACTGAAGGATCTATGTGTAGATAGGCTGATATAACTGTATCAAAACTACTTTCATCTTCATCAGTGGTTGCTGGATCATCAGTTGGAGCAGTTGTTCCTGCGAGTATATAATCTGAGATGTTCTCTTCTCGTGGAAGAATATGTTTTATCGTTACATAATAACCTGCTTCAGTACCACTTGCCATCACAGTAGTTCTTCTCATCACCTTTCCATTGGCTATGCTGAAGACCGGTTTTCCCTCTTCGTTGTTTGATGGGTTGGGGCACATATTCCAATCCATACCAGGGTGATAGCAGTTGGGTCCTGCACAACCGAGTGAAGAGGGACAATAATTGTTTCCGAAGGGGTTTCCGCTTGTAAACCATTTGTCGGTTTGGCATGAATCGTGATTTACTCTTTTATCTTCAATGTTGTTTGTGATGTGATATGGTTCATCCATTATGACTGGAAATATAAAACCAGTTGCAAGTATCGGCTCCGCAGAAAAAGCTTTTTGATAAGTCATTATTGAAAAAAGCAGCAGAACAGCGATTAAACATTTATTTCGTGTCACGTTTCCTCCCTCTCATAAACAAAAAGGCCACTTGATGTCACTCAGTAGCCTTCGTAGTTCGCAGAAAAATGTGTTGTGAGTTTCTTCAAAATTTTCGACTCCCCTGTATATCATTTCTCATCATGTTGTGTTGGATGAATGTATAAGATTATTAGTAAAGCTTAAGTGCTCATGAAAAATATTTATGGTCAAGATGATTTTTACGTCTCTTTATTTCCATCTCTTCCATCCTTTGCGGGCGGTTTTTTCCAGACAGAGGAAAATAAATTGATTGTTGCCGCACCGTAAATAGCACGAAGATTCGCCTGCCTCTGTTTAGGTTTATGTGTGACAGATAAAGCTCTTTTGTGATGATAAAAAACTAACAATAAAATAAACGCGTGACGGAGGTAGCTAACTCACTGTAAAAAAAGAAAAAGCACCTCTGTCATGCGTGTGATTTTTTTTCTTAGCTTCAAGACTTAATTCTAAAATTTTAAAAAAAACTATGTAGCTACAACGCAGAGATGTCCTCCCCTAAGTGCAACGGAAGAATGTCCCCCCCCTAGCAACAAGAGCATAGCTATTTCCGATAAGTTGGCAGGAGGTGGTTATGAGAATGGAGGACTTCATGAGGGCAAACAACAGACACGAGGTAATAATAGAGGTCGATAAGGGAAGACTGACAATGCAGGAGGCAGCGGATCTGTTGAGTCTAAGCAAAAGACAGGTTCGGAGATTGAGGAGGAGATCTGAAGAGGGAGGAGTGTTGGGACTGCTGTATAAGAGAGGACATGAGCCATTGAACCGGGTTCCGAAGATTGAAGCGCGGGAGATAATCAAATTAAGAGAGAAGGTATATCGAGAGTACAATCTATCTCATTTTCGAGATACGTTGGAGATGAAGCATCAGATAAAGCGATCGAGAGAATATTATCGAAAGCTATTTTTGAGAGAATCGCTACACTCGAAGAGAAAGATTAGGAAGAGAAAGAAAAGACATAGGAAACGATTTGAGGCACCTCGAGCAGGTGTGTTGATACAACGAGACACATCGATTCATCTGTGGGTGCCAGGTATGGAGAAGTATCTAAAGTTGATATTGGATATAGATGATCACTCAAGGAAGATAACCGGAGCACTGTTTTCTGAGCATGATGACGTATTGAGCAATATGATGGTGTCGTGGGAAACAGTGATTACACATGGGTTACCGTTCGCATATTATACGGATAATAACCCGATCTATAATCCATTGAACAAGAAACCGAAGGGGATGTATCAGATGTACAGGAGCAGAATGAATGAAGAGGAACGAGAGACGGTGAGTCAGTTTAAGCGATCGTTGATTGAGCTAGGAATAGAATGCATCCATAGCACGCCATATCAGCCGCAAGGGAAGGGAAAGGTGGAGCGGATATTTAGATTTATGCAGGATCGGTTGGTGAATGAGATGAAGACGGCAAGGGTGAGAAGTTTAGCAAGTGCGAACAAGTATTTAAAGAGGTGGGTCGATTGGTATAACAATCATCATGTTCACAGCATAACAAAACAGATACCGAATGAGCGATACTTAAGTAACAATGCGTTCAGGCCTTTGCCAGGAGATATTAAGTTAGAGGATATTTTTTGTTTAAAATATGAGCGACAAGTGAAGGCGGACAACACAATATCGTTTGAGGGGCGGACGTATCAGATCAAAGCAAACAAGTACCGAATCAGTTATGCGAAGGCAAAAGTTGAAATAAGACTGAATTTATCGAAGAATTTAGAGATATATTACAAGAAAAAGGAGATCGGGGTGTTTAGGCATAAACCTAAGAAAAACAGGGGATTACAACTCAGAGAGGACATTCTACAGTTGCAGTAAAGCGGACATTCTTGCGTTGCGGTAACATCTCTGATTTTTTGAGCAACTTTTGTGAAATTCAACCGATAATAACGCTGTGCGTATGGATGAAGCAGTGTTTAGGTGTTTAAGTGTGTGAGTGCTTGAGTTTTTCTAAAAATGTTTTTTTAACTTCTATACTTAAACACTTCTACACTCAAACACTGATAAACATGATTATGAAAAAAACGTTACTTACATCTATTATATTACTACTGATTGCTTCCTGCTCCTCCAAGCAGTTCACCGGTTGGCAGGATGAGCAGTTCGATACGACTCCTGTTGGGCAGACGGTCAAGAAGACCTTCGTCGTCGGCGATATCGACACATCGAGTGAGCGACATATCATGGGTATCGATTTTGATAAGTCGAGTAACACCGCCGGACATTTTCGTTTAGAAAAGGTGATGGTGGGAAACCGAAAGGTCGATAGACGGGATATTGTGATTCCTCCGGGAAGTTTTCATAAACAACAGTTGGCGAAGCTAGCTGTCCACGTGTGTTGAAGGTAATGCCGCTTTTCTCCAGCGCAGCGAGTTGTTCACTTGTGAGCTCTGAAAATTTTATAGTTTTTCCATTCTCTCCCCATTTAATCTTACCATCGTTCATCGGCTGCTTACTGAAGCGACCTGGCTGTTTTATAATTTCGATCTTCGTTCCATCGGCAAGTTTAATATGAGGATCTTTGGATTTAAAGATTTTTAACCTTACAAAGGCTGATTTCACTCTGTCCATAAGGCCAAATCCTTTGGAGAGCCCATCGAGACTTATAGCATTATCACCTGTTCTTACATATGGTTGCCCGCCTATATTTGTAATTGCGGGGAATGCCCTGATGAACCGTGACATATGTGGATGGTTGGTAGGATTGTTATATTTATTTAGAGCATTATTTATACTGATACCAAATGGAAATTTTGACAGGTATTGTGTTGCGCCCAACATCAGCCACTTTGCAGGAACACGCATCACTGCGGATTCAGCAGATGACCACATCAGTCTCTTCGGGTCGGGTAATTGCAGTTCAACCCCCTGTTGACCTGCACAAAACCCGATGACACGGCTCGTGGCGCCGGTGGCCAACGACATACCGACGTTGCTCGCCGAGGTGTCGGTCGCCATCCCTCCCAACAAGCCCGAAGAGATGACGCTTAAGCTATCCGCGAACAATCCGTTGCCGACATTTTTTAAATCTGGCCCCTTCCACTGAGCATCGTTTATCTTTTGCGCTGTTATCAAGTTGCCAAATGTCTTCAAGCTTCCACACAGCGATACAATAACAAATGGCACAAGGAGCGACCATTTGAAGGAGAACTTAAAAAACGTAACGCCGACACCCGGGAGCGCTATGAGTGGCGCATTTGAGACCTTTTCAAAATCATCGACGGTCAATATTCCCATCACGTAAGATAAAAGATAACCGATAACCAATCCTATCAGCACACAATAGAGCTTCAATCGTCCCTTCGCCCATATATTAATTCCTATCATTGTTATGAGAGTAACTGACGCGACCAATACGTAATCAGGTTTGAGTATGTCACCCGATACATTGATGCCGACAAACTTCGATACACCCAGAGGTATAAGTGAAACGGCTATCATCAAAACGACAAGTCCCGTAATTTCTGTCGGGAAGAGAAACTTTAGCTTTCGAACTACGCGGGAGAAGAGGAGCTCAAAAAGGCCTGCGACGATTGTCATGCCGCGCATCAATGGAATGCCACCCAGCCATGCCGCATGAAGTGAGACCGATAGATACGATGGTCCACAGAGATTTGGACAGAGATAACCAGAACCGACAATGCCCTTACCCAACGACTGCAGAATTGTACCGATGCCGGCAGCGATCATAGTAAAGGAGACGACGCTGCGTATATCAGAAAAGGATCCACCAATCTCCCTGATAATGACAACGGGTAGAATCAAGGTGCTCGACATCACAAAGATGTGTTGTAGTCCCATCAACAGGAGTATTTAGGTGTGTCAAACGAAAAGGAGCTCTGTATAGAATCTGAAGATTCAAACTTATCAATCTCCCTAAGGTTTGATGCTCTGTTTTTCTTGGCGCCTTTGCATAAAAATAAAGAAAGAATATGCCGAGAGGGTAATCTCTCATATCCTGGAAATCGGACAGTGTGATCGATTTTCGGACGGT
>JBDRGF010000115.1:0-3159 GCA_043818055.1 Pseudomonadota bacterium
TTTCAGGAAATCAAAGAAACCTGGCTTTTCGCTGAGATATATGTTTCTAAACCCATTCTTTGCGTGATGGGGTTTGCCTTTATCGGGCATTTGTCCGGCGCAGCCTATCAAAACCAAGGCGGTAAGGAAGCACACAAAAACACAGCATATCAAGCCATGACTCAATGAGTTAGACATCTTTGCTTGTTCTAGACCAGTTAAAATCAGGCTGGCAATATATATTTGTGTTTAGGGTCAATTGACCAGCTTCGACAAATGATAGTCATGAATCCTTGATTATAAAATAGTGAGTATTGCTCCTTATCGCAAGATTTTTAAGGAAGGATCCTCACAATAATTTGTGGGTGAAAAAGAAGCTTTGATATTCAACCCGAATTTCGCAAGGATCATGTTTCAAGTTCGAATGAAAAATTATCAATAGTGGTGAAAAGCCCTATAAATAAAGCTCCTCCTATGGTATAAAGTATTCACGCAAAAAAATAATAACCAATAGGAGGAGCACGAAAAAAGTGAAACAACTTAAGATGAATATACCGCGTACTGAAAAGATAGTCAACAAAAAGATCAAGGAAGAATTTACACTCAAAAATGCAACGATATACGGAGGCTACAATATTTTCAGCGATTATCTTTCGATCAATGGTCTTGATCGATTGATAGAGCAGGAGCTTGAGGGTATGAAAGCTCCTTGGGCCACTTATGATATGCCGACAGTTTGTAGAACCCTTGTAGATGGCTATGCCCTTGGACTGAAGAACATTTATCAATTTGAAGGCATAGAGAATGATCCTTTGCTTTCGGCCAAGCGAGATATGGAGAAGTTGCCTGACCAGACGGTGTTGCGTAAGGATCTTAACAACCAATTCAAGACAGATGATGATGTGAATCGGCTTCGTCGAGTGAAAGCGATCCAGGTAAAGAGTGTGCTGAAGAGGCTGGATGGGTATTTGATTTTGGAACATGACTCTCATGTTAATACGGGTTATGGTTCGCAGGAAGCTCTTGAGATTGGGACGAACCCCCACAAGCCAGGTAGAGCTTCTTATCATCCTCAGCTTTGCCGTGAGAGAAAAAGCGGGCTTAGTGTATGGTCTCGACTGCGACCTGGTAATACGGTGTCTTCCACCGACTTTGTTAGTTTCCTCGATGAGAGTTGGGAAGTTATACCCAAGCGTTTCAAACGTAAAAGAAAAGGCTTGTGCAAGGTACTTACTCGATTGGATGGCGGTTATGAATGTGAAGAAGTCTTTAGTTGGCATGAAGAACATGGGGTAGGATATGTAAATAAGATGACGATGAGGGGTGATTTTTGGTCGAAGGTTCTTTGTATTCCTCAATCGAATTACCGCAAAATAAATACTGAAGCTGGGGAGATAGAAGTTTTTAGCTTTCAATTCAAAAGGGATTCTTGGTCGAAAGAAAGACGTGTGGTGGTTGTTCGTTGGAAAGATGAGATGGATCGTGCTCAAACAAACCTTTTTGACCCTTTGGGATATACCTATTCGGTTTTTGTTACAAATCTGAATTGGGATGAAGAAGATATTTATCGTTTTTATGATAAACGTGCTGATGTAGAGAATCATATTCGTGAAGGCAAGTATGATTTCTATATTGACCATATTTCCACTGACAATTTTCATGCTAATGCAGCCGATTTGGAATTGAGACTTCTGGCCCTCAACCAAATCATTCTGTTCTCTAAGAACATATTGAAACAAGATGCCCCTCGACCTTTTGCCTCTACTATAAGGAGAAAGTGGCTGATGATCCCCGCAAAGTTAATCGGAGGCGGTCGTCAGCTAACTCTAAAGCTATCAGATTGGTTCCCATATCGTGATGATTGGAACTCATATAGAGAAAATCTTGTGTCAGTATAATTTGCTGGAGCCTAAACATCGTAAATCCAAGTACTTGAAGGATAAGAGTGCCCACACTTAGGTGAAATAAGCATTTTCAGCTATTTATCACCGTAGCTTTCCGATTTTCTTTTCACACGAGATACCCACTTATCGATACGAGCTAATTTTTTGTATTAGAAGTACAGTTTTTGCTTTTTCCTCGGAAACACTTGCGAAATTCGGGATTATTGATGGGGAACTTGACACGCCTATCGGAACAAAGGTACGGCTACGTGCCATTTGGGTAATAGATTCTCATGATAACCGTCCTCGTTTTGTGACGGCGTATCCAGCTTAAAAGGTTTATATTTTTAAGGAGGCAGAAATGATAAAAGAACTGGACGTGGTAGTTCTCTCTCAAGATCTTCCTGAGCACGGCCTTAAAAAGGGTGACATCGGGGCTGTTGTGCATTCTTACAAAGATGGTAATGCTTTTGAGATAGAATTTATAACCGGACAAGGCGATACTGTAGCAGTAGTTACTCTTAAAAGCGAAAACGTGCGTTTGATGCAAGATAAAGAGATCCTGCACGTTCGGAAACTACAGGCTGCATAACATCAGGCTTGACAAGGATGAAGAGAGAAAAAGGGGTTAAACCTAAAGGGGGCCACCTATTTTCATGCGTATAATGACCTTTAACATTCGTTTTGAGAATGATGAGGATGGCCCAAATTCTTGGGTTTATCGCCGGGAGCCTGTTGCCCGTTTGATTGAACGTTATGCTCCTTCGATCTTGGGAACTCAGGAAGGTAGATGGAACCAGCTTCTCTATTTACAGGATGGGTTGCCTGAATACCACCTGCATGCCCCCAACAGGGTGGTGGACGACACCTGCCAATACGCTACCCTTTATTTCCGTAAACGTGATTGCGATGTTCGCCAGGGGGTTGAACTTTGGCTTTCTAAGACCCCTGGTGTTCATCGAAGCAAAGACTGGGGAAGTGCCTTCCCAAGGATGATGAGTTATGCGCAAATCAGATTCAGAAATGCTGACACATCTCTGTGGGTGGCGGTGACTCATTTGGATCACCTCGGGACCGAGGCCCGATATCAGCAGGCGAAAATACTTGCGGAATGGGTGGCTAAACGCACTGGTCCGGCAATGCTTATAGGAGATTTCAATGACGGGCCTGGATCGCGCGTCCATCAAGTGCTTATGGCCCCAGAAACTGGGCTTCGGGACACGTGGCAGATCCTTGGCCGCAGAGAGGACCCTCGGAGCTATACCCATCACGGGTTTAAGGGCATTCCTCAAAAGAC
>JBDRGF010000116.1:0-2233 GCA_043818055.1 Pseudomonadota bacterium
GTTAGCCAAAAGGAACAAGATGAACAAGATAGTAAAGGTTTCAGATACTGAAATTGTACCGCTCATTGAACGTGCAGTCATGAATGTGCGAGAGGATATGCGAGATAATCCGTATATCCTTGAGGCGCTTCGTGTCCTTCCCGTTAAAGGGTACAGGAGCGCCATAGGTAATTTTTGGAATGCTGTAGTTGATGATCTGCGCAACAAGATTATGTTTCGCAGTCTCAGCCTATTTAATAAAGAAGTCGATGTGAGCAGAGAGATAAATAATTATGAGGATTTCCAGGACTATGTGAATGACGATCAGCTTATTGAGGGTGCATATAAAATAGGGGTTATTGGTTGGGAAGCATATAAAATACTGAGGCACTCAAAAGAGGCTAGACATATTTTCTACGGTCATCCGAAAAGTAGCGACCCTTCTCTAGTGAAGGTTTTATCAGTTATTGATGATTGTATTAAGTATGTATTGAACGAAGAATATCCATCGCAAATCATCGACATAAATGATTATATAGAGATCTTAAAATTAGAAAATTATGACAGAAACTCAGTTGCAATCGAAAATGCGCTTGGGGATTTGCCAGAAACGTACAAGAATGAATTAATTAATAAACTGTTCACAATATATGTTCATCCAGACTCGGCGGGTGTCAAGATAGATGTCACCTGAACCATAGCCTACGCTGCCTCTTTTAAATGGTAGGTCTGAGCCGTAACATTCTTTTTTTCAGGATTCAGCCAAACCAGACGCACAGGGTTCCAATTACGCGTATTTTTTGACCAGCGATCCGGATTACGATGTCGGGCATTTTCATACACTTTTCGGCGGTTAGCGAGGATATGTTCCTCGCGGCCAAAATGGCGATCATCAGGAGTAACAAACCGAATCGCGCTGTGCAGATGTTGTGTATTGTACCAAAAGACGAATTCATCGACCCAGGTCTGTGCCTGATCAATGCTCTCAAATGGTTGTAATGGATATTCGGGTCGATATTTCATCGTTCTAAAAAGCGATTCGGAAAAAGGGTTGTCGTTACTGACGCTGGGCCGTGAAAAAGATGGAATGACTCCCAGTTTGTGTAAAGTAGCCAGCATCGTGGCACCCTTCATCGGTCCGCCGTTATCGGAGTGAAGCACAAGTCCTTCAGGTTTCACCCCATGAATCAAGCAGGCTTTGGCGAATAGCATTGAACTGTGGTACATGGATTCTTCGGCAAAAACTTGAGCGGTGATAATTTTACGGCTCCAGACATCGACAATCATGTACAGATAGAAAAACAGGCCCCGAACCGGAGTTTTTAAATACGTTATGTCCCAGCTCCACACCTGGCAGGACCCTGTTGCCACATGTTCCTTCGGTTGCCGCTGAACAGCAGGTTTTGAAGACTGACGGTGGGCCAACATTTTATGTTCTTTGAGAACTCGATAAAAACTCGATTCGGAGGCCAAATAGACCCCTTGATCAGCAAGGTGGGGAACAATCTGTTTGGGTGATAAATTCCGAAACTGCTCATTATTGGACACATCGAGTATTTGTTTTCTTTCCTTTGCGCTGAGCTTGTTCGCGGGAACTGATACTGGCCCCTTGCGCTGATCTTGGCCGCCATCCTGATGATGCCACCGGATGATCGTACGGGCACTGAGTCCAATCATGGTTGCGGCTGTTTTCAATCGGGCACCGGATTCAACGGCATTGTCGATAAGACTCATGATCATTTTCCGTTGCTCCTGGTTGTGGGATTGTCCTCGTCCCCCCAGATCTCCTGGACTTTTTTTTTCAACACCAACAGTGCCGCTGTTTCAGCCAGGGCTTTGTCCTTTCGATTCAGTTCCTTTTCCAGGGCTTGAATACGTTTGGCATCAGCGATTTGGTGTCCGGTTTTCTTTTTGGAGAAGTCATTTTTAAGACCTTTGAGCATCTGCAAACGCCACTGGTCAAGGTGGGCTTGATGGAGTCCCTTGTTGCGCAGAAAGGGGCCGAGTTGCTCATCGGAAAGCGATGAAGCTTCCAGAACGACCTTGAGTTTATCTTCAGCACTCTGATCGTTGGGGCGCTTGGAATCGGTTATTTTAGCCATTTTTGTATACTCATGTGCATTGTTCGGGAAAACATACGATGGACCAACACCGGCCATGCGTAACCATTTGGAAAGCGTTGCCTGGGAGACATCGACCTCCTTGGATAATGCCGAGGCTGATATCGCATCGGGGCCTGTCATTTTTTGAATCA
>JBDRGF010000117.1:0-6314 GCA_043818055.1 Pseudomonadota bacterium
TATTTCCTGCATTATTGCCGAACCCAGCACGATATCAAAGCATTTCCCTATGGAAGAAGGCTTGATCGATGTACTGATTATTGATGAAGCCTCACAAGTATCTATTGCCGACTCCATCTCGCTCATCTTGCGTGCCAAGCAGGTTGTGATATTCGGGGATGAATATCAATATGGCGCAGTGAGCGCAACCAATGTCAGCTCAAAGTATTCTGCCAGCTATTTTAGTGAGATTATCACAGCCTATGCGGATGATTACAGCACCACGGTATCAGAAGCGGCCAAAAAGGAGCTTGTCGATGAAGTTTCCAAAGAAGTACCCGCCGATGAACAGGAAAGCGATATATTGCTCAAACCTCAAGACGGTACTGTGCTTTGGCTCAAAACCTTTAATATCCGTACATCCACTCTTACTTTTGCCAAGGCCATAGCTAATTACACCACCTCGCTCAGAGAACACTTCCGCAGTTTTCCTGAGATTATTAGTTATTCAAATGATTTCTTTTACAAAGAAGCACAGATGGAACTGGTCGTAAACCGTATCCGCACCAAGCCAATCGGCGAAGTGCTACAGTTTATACCCGTGACAACACAGGGGAAGGCTGGCCCTAATACTAATCTGGACGAAATAGAAGCTATTGCCAATGACATTCAAAAACGCCTGGATAACGGATTCAAAGGCACCATCGGTGTCATCGCTTCATTCAAAGAGCAGCAAGCCAGGTTAGAGCAGGCTCTGAACGAAAAGTTTAATATGGCGATTTTAAAGCGCGATCACAAACTGGCGATCTGGTTTGTGGGCGATGTGCAGGGCGAAGAACGCGATATCGTGTACTACTCGATTGTGGAAGATAAAAGTCTGCAAAACGCTAATTTGGCCAGCATCTATCCTGTCATTGGAGGTACCGCAGACAGCATTCGGAGCCTCAAAATGCAGCGTCTCAATGTTGGCTTTAGTCGTGCCAAGGATACGATGATTTTTGTGCATAGCCAACCCATCGAGCAGTTTAGTAACACACGTCTGGGTGACGCACTCAAGCATTATCAAAGGACACTGGAGATAAATAAACAAAATGATTTCTTTATTGAAGACGAGTCAATTTTCGGATCGCCAATGGAGAAAAAATTATACAGCCTTCTTTTGGAAACCAAATTTGTCAAAGACCACCGAGAACATATCAAAATAATCCCACAGTTTGATATCGGAAAATATATTGCCGCCGAGTACAAGGTATACATCCCAAAATATCGCACAGATTTTCTTTTGACCTATGCCGAAGGGGGTAAAGATCAGACGCTTATTTTGGAATATGATGGCGTGGAGTATCATTTCAAAAATCCGGTCAATAGCCTCAATTTTTCTCAAGCGTATCTGGACTATGATACCGCGCGACAGTTTGAGCTGGAAAGCTACGGTTACCGATTCCTGCGGATCAATAAGTTTAATTTACGACCGAAAACCAAAGAGCAAACCGAAACCGATGTCCTGAATGCTTTAATAGAAGGGAAATTCCAAAACTATGCCCAAAATTAATCTCACACCAGAGGATAAAGCCAAGCTTATCGAAGCCATGAATAAGGGCACCGAACCTACTCCAGACTTGTTGCCCAAACTTTTTCCGGGCACAGCGGAAAAGTTTGATGTAAAAGCGCTTGATAGAGCCAAGATTCCCACACTCGAATACGCCGGCAAGCGCTCCAAGGCGGCGATTCTGGCGGAAGCTGGGGCAGGCATTGGTGCGGCGCCACTTCAGATCGTGCGTTGTTTTGGCGAGGCAAAGAATGGTGAATGGAAAAATCTGATCGTGCAGGGGGACAATCTTCAGTTTTTGAAGACCTGCTACATGAATCATGACCCGTTGATAAAGGATAAGGTTAAGGGCAAGGTTAAGTTAATTTATATAGACTCTCCCTTCGCAACCGAGTCTGACTTTGCGGATAAAGAAGGAGTAAAAAGCTATACCGATAAAATCAAATCAGCAGAATTTATTGAATCTTTGAGAGAAAGAATTCTTTTTCTAAAAGAACTTCTAACAAATGACGGTAGTATTTACGTTCATTTGGATATGAAAATGCATCATTATATAAAAATTGTTTTAGATGAAATATTTGGAGATAGTAATTTTGTTAATGAAATTGTTTGGAAGAGGACATTCTCGCATGGCGATGTCGGGCAAGGGGCAAAGCATTTTGGACGTCTCCATGACATGATTCTTTTTTATAGCAACGATTTGACTCCAAAAATAAATATTGTCTATACGCCATACTCTGAAAAATACGTTAGTGATTTTTACAAATATTTTGATTCTGATGGACGAAAATACCGTTTGGTTTCATTGCTTGGACCAGGTGGTGCTTCAAAGGGAAATCCATATTTTGAATTTATGGGAGTTTCAAGATATTGGGTTCATTCTAAGGAAACTATGAATAGGTTGTTGAAGGAGGGAAAAATAATTCAATCAAAACCAGGCGCCGTACCTCAAAAGAGGCGATATATCGACGAATCTCCTGGGGTACCACTTCAAGATATCTGGACAGATGTAGCCCCAATTCAAGGGGGCTCTCTGGAGAAGGCCGATTACCCAACACAAAAGCCAGAAAAATTATTAGACAGGATAATAAGAACATCTTCAAAAGAAGGTGATCTTGTCATGGATATTTTTGGTGGCTCAGGCACCACTATAGCGGTAGCCGAAAAACTTGGTCGTCGCTGGATCACTTGCGATTTTGGTAAGCATGCTATTTATACCATGCAAAGACGCATGCTCCGCATTGGAGAATCTAAAGCCCTGATAGAAGAAAAAGATAACACCGGCAAAGTGATAATCAAAAAAAGTGATCCGTACAAAAAAAAGTCTAAACCATTTTGTGTCGTATCCTCAGGTGCCTACGATTTTTCACACATTATGGATCTGCGTAAGCACAAGGAAACCTATGTTGATTTTGTATTAGGGCTTTTTCAACTGGCGCGTGATGATGAAAAGTCAGCCAAATACAAGCTTACCAATATTTTTGCCGTCAAAGACAATAACCCGGTAGAAATCTATCCCATTTGGGACGATGAATTCTTAAAAGAAGTGAAGATTGACGAAACCTATCTGCGTGGCATCATCACTCAATCTGGCGGAAAGCTAAAAGGCGACTATTACATTATCACCCCGGAATCCTGCACCAATGTCGGCGATACCACGCTCAAAAATCAAGACGGCAAGGATATTCATTTCCAGATGCTCACTTTTCCATACAAAGTGCTGGAAGATGTCTCTCGCAATCTGGAACTTCAGGAACAGCCAAGCTCGCAGGCCAATGTGAACACTCTTATCACCTCCACGGCGTATTACTTTAATGAGGATGTTGAGATAGATGCAAAGCGCACCAGCGATGGCATCAAGATTACCAGGTTTGAGACTAAAATATTAAACAAAGAAGGCCAGCGGTTTGAGGGTTTTTCAGGACTCGCGATGCTTTTGGTCGATTTGGATTACGAAGCTGGTAAGCCTTTTGATATGGACAAGACCGTGTTTGCCAAAGAGATTGCCGAAGACGGTTCGATGAAAATAGAAGGTCTGACCAAGCGTGTTGGCCTGATCGCCATTGATAAGCATGGCAATGAAAGCAAACCATTTGATCTGGAATAATGATGGCAAAAGCAAAAAGAATCAAAACCGTAGAAAAGCTCAATCTCTCTGAGCATACGCTGGATATCAATATCCGCAAATGCAGTTACGAAAAGTTTCGCTTTTCTTATATTGAAGACTATGTCCGCGCGGTTACCGGCGGACGCGAGTATCAGTATCAGGCCATCAAGCATACGATGATCTATCTGTGGGGTGGTGGATATAAAAATGTAGCTGCACTGGCCAAAGAAAACTTTGCCCAAAAAATACACATCCAGGAGCGGTTTGGCTCCGAAGAAATCATGCTGGGACATTTGCCTCTTGCTGACCGTCTTTCGGGTGTGGTGCATATGGCGACAGGCACCGGAAAGTCGTATGTCATTTTTGCCGTTGCCTATCTCTCGCTCGTGATGGGGCTTGCCAAAAGGGTCATGGTTTTAGGACCATCGTCCACGATCATTGAGGAAGGCCTGCGCGACAAATTCCAGGAATTTATGAATAAACAGGAGTGGAATGATCGCTTGCCAAAAGAATATCAGGGCAAAGCGATTGACCTTCTGACCAATAATGATGCCATTGACGACGGAAGTATCACCATTGAAAATATCAATGCCATTTATTCTGTTGGCGGCATTCGCGATACTTTGTTTAAAGGAACAAATGAAGTGCTGGTACTGGGCGATGAAATTCATCACGCCTATTCGCACCTTAATTTTAATGCGACCAAAAAAGCTCTTGAATTGGATAAAGAGGTAGATGCCAAAAAGGGTAAGGAATCAGAGGGTAAAACCGAACGGCTCTGGATGCAGTTTCTGAAAAAGCATAAAGAAATCACAAGACATATCGGTTTTACTGGTACACCATACAACAAAGACGACTATTTTGCTGATGTGATATTTGATTACAACATCCGCACAGCTATCAATGAAAAGTTCATCAAGGATATTAATCCCATCATTAGTACCGAAACAGAAGATGGTGAAATGCAGTGGACGACCCCAAAGCGATTTGCTGTTGTGCTGAAAAAGCACCTCGAAATTTCCAAAACATATGCATACAAAAAGAATGGCAAACGACAAGTTAAACCAATCACGGTTTTTTATTGTCCAACCCGCATTAATGCGCAAAATCGCACTGAGGAATTTATCCGTTTTTTAGCAAAGTGGGAGCGTGAGGAAAATAGCGCCACTGGATCTGATGCGGAACTGGATCAACTGGTTAGAGAGAAAGTTATATGTGTAATAACCGGTATATCTGATTCAGCATTCAAAAATAAACTCGATAATATTGAAGAAACAAACCCAGACAAAGTCGGAGGTAAGGTTGAATTTATCTTTTCAGTCGGCAAGTTATTAGAAGGCTGGGACGTGGATAATGTTTTTCAGATTGTGCCGATGGAAGAGCGCATATTTAATTCCAAGTTATTAATCTCACAAGTTTTAGGACGGGGATTACGTATACCAAGAAAAATTTCTTGTACCGATGTTCAAATGACATATCCGTGGCTTACTGTGACAAATCACGAGAAGTTTGCTGACCATATCAGAGAGCTGATGGATGCTGTCACAAACTCTGATATGTACATCACGTCAGATCCGTTGAAGTTGATTGATAAAGATAACTGGCGTGGCAAACACCACTTCTCGCTATTTAATCTCAATTATCTTTCCGGAGTAAAGACAGAAGATATTACCGACGGGGAAGAAACCGCCATTCCGATGCGTGAGCTTCTTTTGACAAAATATGATGTTAATGAAAATGTCACCATTGAATTCCTTAAGGGTAAAAATAAGTATGCTCTCAAGAAAAAAACCGTTTCCGTGGACAGTTTGGTAGATGCTCTCTATCGCCGGTTTAAAGGGAGGGAATTTGAGGGGATTCGCTTTGATTTTGGAAATGGCGAACAGACAAGGTGTCCAAGTGAAGATGAAATCAGAAATACGATACTGGCCGCAATGGAAAAATCTGAAATCTCTGACAAGGGACTAACTCAAGACAATAAAAAACAGATCGATCTTTATTTTAACCAGTTTTTGCCGCGCGGAAAGAAAAAGCGTGTATTTGAAAATATTAAAGGGGATATCGTACCGACGAGTACACAAAAGATTGAGCGGGGATCAGTGAGAGTTGGCGAACTGGAACGTGATGCGACCGCCTTTATGAGCGAGTCGTATAGAGAGGAAGTTGATGAAAAGACCAAGGCACTGCTTAAACATCTCATTGAGACTCGAAAGCCGAAAGATCACCAAGGTACTCAACAGGTATTTAGTTTTGTTGATTCAACTGGTTTGCTGGACAAACACAGTGAGTATGTCCGTCCATTAATTGAAAACGACGATCGGCCACCATATATCCTAAACCCTTCAGTGTTTAAAACACCCCAAAGCACGGTGCTCGTATCTCATTCTCCGGAAAAAGAATTTGTATTTCTATTGCTGGAGAATTCACAGTATCTGGATGCGTGGATCAAATCACCGGACAAGGGCTTTTACTCTATTGATTACGAATATTGGAAAGGTGGAAGGGACCGGGTTCGTCGCGGATTCAATCCAGATTTCTTCATCAAAATTGATTTAGATAAATATATTACTATTCTGAAAAAGAAAGGCGAAGTAAAGAACATAGACGCCCTGAGGGAATGGCAGGACAAGGGGTATGAGACACTTGTTTGCGCTGTAGAAATAAAATCCGATGATGACG
>JBDRGF010000118.1:0-4580 GCA_043818055.1 Pseudomonadota bacterium
TAACTTACAGATCGATATGGTTTCCCAAGATTAAAGTCGTGGATGAAAATGCTTAAAACAAAAATCACAAAGCCCCTCTCACTCAGAGCCGGTGACACCATAGGAATAATAGCTCCGGCCTGGTCATTCGATCCCGATGCATTCATGGAAGGAGTCAAAACACTCAAAGCGCTCGGTTACAAAGTAAAATACCACCGGAAGATCTTCAGCAAATACTGGAATATGGCGGGCTTCGACAATCAAAGGGCAGAACAGATCAACGTGATGTTCGCTGACCAGGATGTCAAAGCGATATTCTGCGCAAAGGCTGGCTACGGTTCCATCAGAACGATTCCCTTTCTCGACAAAAACATAATCAGAAAAAATCCTAAGATATTCGTCGGCTATAGTGACATAACATTTCTATTGTATTTTTTGTACATTACAGCACGAATGGTGGTCTTTCACGGCCCTGTGGTGTCGGGGGAGATATTCGAAGGGATGAACCCGATAACCGAGAGCACCCTCATCAAAGCAATTTCAAAGCGTGAGCCTATTGGAGAAATCACATCGAGCAATTTGAGATCGTTGAGAGGGGGTAAAGCAACTGGAACATTGATCGGCGGAAATATGTCTCTCATAATGAGCACAATTGGGACGGCCTATGACATCGACACAGACGGCAAGATCCTCTTTCTAGAAGATATCGGTGAAGACATCGAAGTGATAGACAACTATCTCATGCACCTAAAGCTCGCCGGCAAGCTGAAACGAATTAAAGGAATTGTTTTCGGCCGAATGATCGACTGCATCGATCATTCCGGAAAAAAGCACACGATCGAAGATATATTGAACGACATTCTGGATGATATAGAGGTCCCTATCTTATATGGATTCCCCTCAGGCCACAGGGTGAAAAGCGAGATCAACATAACACTTCCTTTCGGCGTTTCAGCGACAATCGATGGCGACAATGCAAAGCTGATAATCAACGAGGCGGGAGTTTCTTGATAGAAGATCTATTTGTTGGGAACTTGTAGGGGCGGGTTTCAAACCCGCCCCTACACATTCATGGTTGGTTTTTTATATTACTATATAAAAAAGGGGCTCTGAGTTACCAGAGCCCCTTTTAATAACTTCAAAATAAAACCTTAGTTCGTCTCAATTTCAATTCTTCTGTTCATCGCTCTGCCATCAGGCGTTGAGTTATCAGCACGTGGGCTTGCTTCGCCACGACCTACTGCGCTGATCCTCGACGGATTGATGCCTTTGTTGACGAAATAGTTTTTCACTCTATTCGCCCTCTTCTCTGAAAGAGCCTGATTGTTAGCATCATTCCCCCTGTCATCGGTATAGCCGACGACTACGATATTGAGTTTTTCTCTCTCTTTCAATTTTCCAACATTGGAATCAAGGACTGCATATGACTTAGCCTTGATCTCAGCGCTGCCTGAATCAAAAAGAACACCTTCCAACACAAGTTTTTCAAACTTCACTGGAGCGACCATCTCACATGGCGCCTCTGGCCACTGATGGTAATCACACAACTGAGCTGAGATTCTATCGCTCAAGCTCTTACAAACATTTGATTTCCATTGATAGAATTCACATCTTCCAGCAAATGTCGTTGATGCAACTAGCGTGATGAGTAGTACCGCTGATAGGATTACTGCTTTTTTCATCTCTCCCCCCTTTTTTTGGTTATAAAAGCCGTTAATAATCAATAAGTTAAGCTTAATTCGATAGGAGATTTTATATCAATTCCCCTCAACTGTAAAGGCTCAAATGATAAAGCTCATAGAAAAGACCGCGAAATACTCAAGAAAAAAGGCGGGAGATTCCTTTATCATCCTCGCTCAAAACGGCCTTTCCATCATGGATGATGCATCCGACAAATGGCGCGAAAAGTATTTGGAAATAATAGACGGTGTGGGCTTGGAGGATCTCTTCTTCAACATCACCGACAAAGAGGATCAGTCATACAGATTAAGGCTCATAAAGCCGCTTTTTTTGAAGAACAAGCTGATTCTGAATGTAGAATATATCCCAAAAAATATGCATAAAAAATACTTCGACATATTGAAAAAGCATCCCTATAAGTTCATCGGATATTCGGCCGACCCGGACAAGCTGCTGGATAAACTGGTAATCTATTAATTTGAGGAGGAGATCATGAGCCACGGTAAATTTGCAACGGTGATAAACTGTATGGATGGACGCACCCAGCTGCCGGCAAACGAATGGATGAAAAATGAATTCAAGGTCGATTATGTCGATACTATCACGGAGCCCGGCCCTAATAAAATCCTCGCTGATGACGAAGATGTGGAATCAATCAAGAAGAGGGTTTTGATATCTGTGCAGAAGCATGGATCAAAAAATATCGCGATAGTCTCCCACCACGATTGTGCAGGAAACCCTGTCGATAAAGAAACACAGATGAAGCAGCTGGAATTAGCCGTCAAAACAGTTGATTCGTGGGGTCTGAATGTCAACATCACTGGCCTTTGGGTGGATGAGAGCTGGAAGGTTGAAAGGGTTGTTTTTCCGAGGTAGTCACGGGATGTCGCTCCCCCTTAATGAGGCCGCTGCCAAACCTCATTTTTGGATGTTTTTGTAGGGGCAGGCCCCTGTGCCTGCCCTTATAAGAGGGCAACCACGGGGGGTTGCCCCTACATTTCAGTTCGGCAACAGACTCCATTCAACTTTTCTATGGTATTTTTGATTCACTCTGATAGAATCCAATGCTATGAAAAATACAAAATACATATCATTTTTAAGCCTTGCCCTCTTTACAATCCTCTTCGCAGCCTCCACATTTGGTGAGGATGCAACAACGACGCAAGCACCAAGTTTTGAAACGACAAAGACCTGGGGAAAGCTTGACTCCAATATGCAACAGGCGTGGCTCACAGCACAAAAAGATGACAACATGGAAGCAAGACTCGATTGTTTTGTCAGAGGACAGCAATATTTCGACGAGGGGGACAAATCTTTTCTCATATCACAGGGATTCTACTGGATGCAGGCATCAGGAAACATCGCGCGGGGATATGTGAAGGCAAACGATCTGCAAAATATAGCGCAGCTTCCCTTTGTAACAAAAATCAGCCTGATCGTACCTAAAGTGAAGAAATCTAAATCAAAGTAAATCTTTATCGGAGGCAATATGAAGAGAACTGTAACACTTTTCACAATTATTATTTCATTAGTATTCGTTTCAAACCTTTATGCAGCTGAGAGCGTTTCCATATCGCTCGAACAGCCAAAAAATATTTCGAGGGCAGCCTGCCCTGTTCCCTTGTGGAACGATGAAAAAATCGTATGGGATGGTGTAAAGGATATGAGGGAATCCGCTGAGATCGGCCTGCAGACCAAAAAGGGGAAAGAACCCATCGATATCCTTGCTGATCCACTGCTAACTGAGGTCATGGACAAGGCGTTGCAGAATTTCCTAAAAACATGCGGTTTGAATTTAGTCAAGGATAACACCTCACCACACCTTTCAGCAAAGATTGTAGATTTCTATGCAGGTGTTAACAAAAAAATACTGACCGGAAGTACTACTGCAAAAAGCGTGATCACTTTAACAAAGAAAATAGGATACGGCACATCGGACATCACGATGAACTGCGAAATCGAATCAAAGGGCATGAGAAGCGGCAAACTTAAAAAGATTACAGAAACCCTCAACAACCTCCTCCTTGAAACGCTCGTCACAATCGCAAATACTCAACCCATAATCGATATGATGAAAGAGAAAAAATGAAGAAAAACAGCGCGTTTTTTTTACTAATGTTTTCGGTGATCTTAATTTCCTCAAATTGTAATTCGGGTAACCATAAAAGAGCCAAAGGCAAGTTGCCAAATTTTTCACTCAAAGATCCTCGCGGAAAAACATTCACGAGTGGTGAGATACTTAAAAAGGGACTTGTGATAGTCGTGACAGCACCTACGTTAAGCAATGAATCCGCGCAAAACGGATGGAATGAATTTTTAGTAAAAACCATGCCTAAAAAGAAGGTCACCCTCCTCTTCCTTGAAGATATGAGTGTGAGCGATTTTAAAAAGACGGCGCTCAAGGATATGAAAAAGGATTATGTTCCCGGCACACCACCCCTTCTCCTCATCGATACCAACGGAGATGTTCGAAAGAAACTGGGGGTCGAAGCGGGAAAAACAAGCGTTCTCGTCTATAATAAAAAAGGGAAACTGATTTACACCGTCAACGACAAACCCAGCCTTAAAACTGCGAAAATCATCTGGGGAAAGCTCAAATAGATGATTTTAAGCTGTAAAAAGTATTACCTGAGGCATTCACTAATATTCAAGGAGGTATTATGAGACGTATTTCGAGGTATCTAATCTTGTTTTTCTCACTTTGCACAATCGGTTTTATTCTATCATGTGAAGGCGGCGGATCCAAAGTTGATAACCAGACTTTAACAGGTATTGCTGGGGGTTCAAATAATGACACGAAGATTGCAGTCGATACAACGGCACCCGAAAATGTCAAAGTTGAAATTGATATCCCTGCAGTAAATCCTCAAAATTTTACAGCGACTTCATTGACCCTTCCACTCAAGATCTCCGGTGAAGAT
>JBDRGF010000119.1:0-10797 GCA_043818055.1 Pseudomonadota bacterium
TCCGCCGCCTTGGGCCATGTCGGGGCGTCCGCCCCCTTTTCCGCCTATGATTGGAGTGAGTTCTTTGACTAGTTTGCCTGCCTGGAAACGCCCTTGCAGGTCTTTTGAAACGGATATTATGATAGAGACCTTATCTTCGAATTTAGAGGCTAGGAGAACGATTCCTGAGCCTATCTTTGACATGAGGTCGTCTGAGAGCCTTCTCAAAGCCTGAGCCTCAAGCCCGTCGAATTCCAGAGTCAAAACCGCGACACCTGAAACTTCACGCTTCTTGCAGAGTAGATCGTCGGCACTTCCCTGAGCGAGCTGCTTTTGCTCGCAGATCTTCTTTTCCATATCCTTGACATTTGAAAGCAATTTTTCAACACGCGGGAAAATTTCATTGGGATGAACTTTAAAAAGTTGCGCCAACTTAAGACTCTCCCTCTGAATCCCGTTCACATAGTTCAAGGCGTCACCAGCAGTGACCGCTTCCAACCTTCTTATGCCGGCGGCGACACTCGATTCCGATGTTATCTTGATAAGTCCGATCTCGCCTGTCCTCTTCACGTGCGTGCCTCCGCAAAGTTCGCACGAAAAATCGCCCGACTGTACCATCCTCACATGATCTGAATATTTTTCACCGAAGAAGGCCAATGCCCCTTTTGTGAGCGCCTGCTTGTAGGGCAACACATCCGTTTCAACGGAGTGATTGGCTCGCACAGCCTGATTTGCCAAGGCCTCAACGCTCTCTACTTCTTCATTCGTCAGTGCATGAAAATGAGAAAAATCAAAACGCAACCGATCGGGTTCGACAAGTGAACCGGACTGCCTCACATGTTCGCCCAACACTTCTCTGAGCGCCTTATGCAAAAGATGCGTCGCCGTATGATTGCAGCGGATCCTCTGACGCCGCTCGCTATCTATCGCCAGTGTGAGTTTATCGCCGACCTTTATTTTACCACTCTTTATTTTGGCCTTATGAATTATCAGCTCCGGCACAGGCCTTTTGGCATCTTTAATTTCTATTTCGACACTCTTCGAGAGGGCAACGCCCATATCGCCGACCTGACCACCCGACTCTCCATAGAAAGGGGTGCGGTCGAATATGAGTTCCAATTCAGCGCCTGCCTTAGCCTCTTTTACCAGCTCTCCACCATCTATTATATGGGTGAGCTTCGCCTCTACGCTCTCCTCGTCATATCCTACGAATTCAGAGGCTGCATCCTTCTTTGCCAGCTCCTGATATATCTTAGCTACACCCTCTTCGCCTGAGCCCTTCCAGCTCTCCCTCGATTGCGCCCTCTGTTTTTCAAGGGCTGCATCGAAACCATCATCGTCGAGCTCAATGCCCGACTCCCTCGCGATGAGCTCGGTCAGGTCCTTTGGAAATCCGAAGGTGTCGTAGAGGCGAAAAACTACTTCGCCGGAGAGTGTTTTTTTCTTATCCTTTTTAAGCTTTTTGAATTCCTCATCGAGAAGATCTAGCCCCTTGTCGAGAGTTCTAAAGAATCTCTCCTCCTCTGCGGCTATCACCTTTTCTATTGTCGAGAAGTGGCTGACGAGTTCCGGATATGCCTCGCCCATCTGATCGATCACGACATGAGCTAACTTGGAAAGAAAGGGGTCATCCATTCCCAACATCCTGCCATAGCGCACTGCCCTTCTTATTATCCTGCGCAGTATATAACCCCGCCCCTCGTTCGAGGGTATCACGCCTGATTCTATCATGAAGACCATCGCACGAAGATGATCCGCGATCACCTTGAGCGCGACATCGACCTCTTTCGATTCACCCTGTTTGTGGCCTAAGCTCTTCGAGATGGCCTTAATTATTGGAACGAAGACATCGGTCTCCCAGTTCTCTCTTTTTCCTTCGACGACGCATGCCAGCCTCTCGAGCCCCATCCCTGTATCGATGGATGGAGATGCGAGTGGCGTCATCTTTCCTTTAGCGTCGCGATCAAACTGCATAAAGACGAGATTCCAGATCTCCATGAAGCGATCGGTCTCAAAATCTGAAGGCTTTATCTCTCCCTTTCCAAAATCCCAGTGAATCTCGGAGCAGGGGCCACACGGGCCTGCATCTCCCATCGACCAGAAGTTATCCTTCTCGCCTAATTTAAAGATCCTCTCCTTTGGAACGAATTTCGTCCAAAGCTCTAAAGCCTCTTCGTCATCTTTATACACGGTGACGACCATCTTATCCTTTGAAAGTTTCAATTCCTCAGTCAGATATTCCCACGCAAACTTGATCGCATCCTCTTTGAAATAATCGCCGAAGGAGAAATTTCCCAGCATCTCGAAGAATGTGTGATGGCGCGGCGTATATCCGACCTGCTCGAGGTCGTTGTGCTTGCCTGAGACCCTTAAACATTTTTGTGAAGTCGTAGCCCTAGGATAGGGACGTTTCTCCTGTCCGGTAAAGAGATTTTTAAACTGCACCATACCGGCGTTGACAAAAAAGAGTGTCGGCTCGCCGACAGGTATGAGCGGAGATGAAGCTACCCTCGTATGACCCTTCTTCTCAAAAAATTTCAGGAAGGATTCGCGAAGTTCTGAGGAGTTCATTTCTTTCCCTTTGTTTCTGTCTCTGGCTGAGTTTCGCTAGCTTTGGTTTTTTTCGGGGCATCCGTATCTTTCCATATGCCGAGTTTTTCGCGCACGGCCTTGTCGAGACGATTGAAGATAGTTTTGTTCTCCTTCAGATATACCCTTGCGTTATCCCTGCCCTGTCCTATCCTCTCGCCTTCATAGCTATACCACGCGCCGCTCTTATCGACCAGGCCATGTTCGGTAGCCAGATCGAGAACATCACCCTCCTGCGATATTCCTTCGCCGAAGATGATATCGAACTCAGCCTGACGAAATGGCGGAGCGACCTTATTCTTCACAACCTTAACGCGGGTGCGGTTTCCTACCACAACCTCACCCTGCTTGATTGAACCTATGCGACGGATATCGATACGCACTGATGAATAAAACTTCAGGGCGTTACCACCTGTAGTAGTTTCAGGATTGCCAAACATAACACCGATTTTCATCCTGATCTGGTTGATGAATATCACGAGCGTATTCGAACGACCTATCGTCGCTGTAAGTTTTCTCAGCGCCTGACTCATAAGACGCGCCTGCGAGCCCATCTGCGCATCTCCCATATCCCCTTCGAGCTCAGCTCTGGGAACCAGCGCCGCGACGGAATCGATGACCAGCACATCGATAGCGCCAGATCTCACGAGCGTATCTGTAATCTCTAGAGCCTGTTCACCGGTATCGGGCTGACTCACCAGAAGATCCTCGACCTTGACGCCAAGTTTCTTGGCATATTCAACATCCATAGCATGTTCAGCATCGACAAAGGCGACGATGCCACCCAACTTCTGAGCCTGTGCTACTACCTGTAATGAAAGGGTCGTCTTGCCGGATGATTCCGGACCATAAATCTCTACGACTCGCCCCCTCGGAAGACCTCCGACACCGAGTGCGGCGTCGAGAGAGAGTGAACCTGTCGGAATTACTGACAATCCATCAGATATCGTATTGCCATCATTCAGACGCATGATCGAACCTTTACCGAATTGTTTTTCGATAGAGGCCATCGCTAAAGATATGGCCTTCTCGCGGTCAGTGCTTGTCGGACTTGGTGCTTTTGTTGACATGATACTCCTCCTTATAAACCTTTTAATGGGAATTGATTTAATGCTGTATATATCGAGCCAGTTGGCGTCAGTTCGCTCTTATACAACGTGAGCTTATCGACGACTACCTCCCCGAATTCCTTTATACCCTGCTTCTCTATAAACGAGACCAGGCTCTCCTTACCCTTCAGTGAACCTTTCATCCTTCCTATAGTCAGATGAAGTCTGAAGGCGCGTTTATCCTTTTTTATCGAAATCTCCTCAAAAAGAGCCTCGAGCTTATCGTGCATCTCGATCGCCCTCTCGCTATCGCCGGCAAGCCCAGCCCATATAACCTTGGGATATCGAAAATTTGGAAATACCCCTACTCCTACCCCTTTGAACTTCAACGGCTTAAATGGGGAGACCTCCTCAAGGATCATATCCGAGAGCCTTCCCATGAGTAGCTCCTCCTCAACATCTCCAAAGAACTTCACGGTGCAGTGCATGAGAGAGGGATCTACCCACTTGATGCCCTTAGCCTTCGAGCGCATCAGCTCAATCAAAAGAGAAAGCTCTTTTCGCATCTGGTCATTTATGTCAAATGCCAGAAAGGATCTGATCTTCATCGATTTCCCCCGCGAATGAGTGCCACCCGTAGCATATTTAGAGCGGTGTAGGCAACAATTCTCTTAAAACGCGTTCTTTCCATAGGAAAGTTAAACTGACTTACATCAATTCCATCGGCCTTGGCAAGGGCTATATAGACCAGACCTATGGGCTTATTTTTAGTCTCTCCCCCAGGGCCTGCGATTCCGGTGATGCCGATTCCGAAATCGGTCTTTGTCCTCTCTCTGATACCCTTTGCCATCAGAGAGGCCACATCACTGCTCACCGCACCCTTTTGCGCTATCAATTCCGCCGGAATGCCGAGCATCTCCTCCTTGGCAGCGTTGCTATATGTGACAAGTCCCCTCTCGAAGACATGAGAGGCACCTGCAATATCTGTCACAAGGCTACTGAGCATTCCCCCGGTGCAAGACTCGGCAACCGAGAGGGTTAATTTTTTATCGGCCAGAAGCTTCATGACGAGATCGGGCATTCCGATCTTTTCTTCCGAATAGACGACATCTCCCAACGCTTTGTGGATCTTTTCCGCAGCATCATCGACGGCCTTTTTGCTATCTTCCAATCGCGCAGTCAGCGTGAGTAAAATCTCAGGAAATGGAACCCTGTAGCTGAGTGAAATCCCATCGAGCGCTAAAGCGTCGACATCTTTTGCAACCTGGGATTCCGGTATGCCAAAACATCTGAGAACTCTTCTCGAAACCTTCTCAGTTGAATTTTTTTGTAACCACGGCGAGATATAGTCGTTGAAAATCTGAAAGAGCTCCGCCGGAACACCGGGCATGAAGAAGAACGTCGCCCCTCCCAGCTTTACCCTGATGCCGGGCGCAGTGCCGACATGGTTGATGAGGGCTACGCCGCCCTCGGGAATGAGCGCCTGTTTTTTATTCGTTGGAGAAAACTCTCTTCCCCTCTTTCGAAAAAATTCTTTGATGTCGCCCAGCACAGCTTCGTCTAATTTAAGCTTTATGTCGAATGCACTCGCAGCTGCCTCGATTGTTATATCATCGCTCGTAGGGCCAAGCCCACCGCTCACCAGCACCACATCAGCCCTTCCGGAGGCAAGACGTGAGGCTTCTTGTATCTTTTCACGATCGTCACCAACGGTCATCATCCAGATCACCTCATGACCGAGCTCGAATACACGCTCAGAGAGCCAGGAGGCGTTAGTATTGATGATACGCCCGTCGAGTATTTCGTTTCCGGTTGTGATGATTTCGAGTTTCATAAATATAATAGATGTAGGGGCAGACCCCCGTGTCTGCCCGCGGGCGAACACAGGGGTTCGCCCCTACAATTTAATAATCATAAAAATTACCCATAAAGAGAAGTTCGCAAATATCCCCGCCACGATATCATCCATTACAATGCCCCAGCCGCCGGGGAAGATTTTTTCCACTCGCTTGATTGGAAAGGGCTTTAATATGTCGAAGAAGCGAAAGAGGATAAAACCGACTATGATCATCTTCCATGAGAATGGATGGGCAAGATATGTGATAAGAATACCTGCGACTTCGTCTATGACTACCTGCTTTGGATCCTCATCGTTGTAAATTTTGATCGCCTCGTTTGAAACCCAGACGCTCAAGAAAAAGAATGGAATAAATGTGACAATCTGCATCGGGATGGATAGCCAGCGGCATATGAAATAGTAGATTAAAACGCCGATGAGGCTACCAAACGTCCCCGGCCCCACGGGAATGTGTCCCAAATAAAAACCGTTTGCCAGCATCTTAATAATCAGTTTCATTAGGATGATGAGATATCATCGGAAAGAGCAAAAGACAAGGGGGTTCTCCCCAAAACTACTTTAATATAGCATAAAAAAGAATGCATGACCGATTGAATTACCAAAATTGCTTCTGGGCTTTTTTACGTGGATCAGGATCTACTCCCAGACTAAAATTTAAAAACAGATTCTCGCACTCTCAGATAAGGTTCTATTCCGGCTTTAGTGGTTAACCAGCTATTAAACCATTGAGAGAGGAATATTTAGAGCGGTTGCTCGAGATTTCTGTACTTTGGTATCCACACTAAGTGACATTGAAGTCGATGTCTCGTGTGTGCACCTGTGAGATACTTGGCCATTGCCTGAACTATGCCAGATTAGCCTCCGCTCCGCCAGCTAAAGCTGGCTGCGCTCCGGGCGGCCATTCATCCCCGGGCTTAAAAGCCCGGGGTTTTCTGGCCGACTTGATAAATATGGTCATTTTAAACCTTACCAGATATTTCTTGAGTTCCTCTGAATGGAGGAATTCGATTTCCATGCTTTTTTACATTTCCTTCACCTGCATTATAGGCGGCTAAAACTAGCTCTATGTTTCCTTCGAATTCCTTTAGATGGAATTTTATTGCATTTTAAGGTTCATTTGTAAATAAGCGCCAGAGGCACTGGGGAAAGGGTCGCGCGTAAAATGATAAATTTTGTAAACTGATTTTTTATTGCGCATACAAAATTGTTTAGAAAAAAGAAAAAGATTCTAGAAACCCTAACTATAATGTTCTTTTAAAGAGCATGGAGCATACGGTTTTTTATTTTATAAACAAGGAAACCATTATGACAATCGCTGGCAAGCCAATAGGTTATTCAAACTTCAGATTGCGTAGGTGTGCTATGTCCTTTTCAAAAAATAGGAGTCCATTGCCTAAACTTGCGCCAGATACTTATCGAGACAGCTTTCGTTTCGTTACGAATAGTAGTAAGACAGAAGCAATCGATCTGACTGGAATTGGAAGTTCGTCTGGAAGAGTTAGCGAATTTGATTCTGCAATCGAGCCGAAGTTTAAAGGCGCTGGGCTTGACCTATCACTATATCACCCTGAAGCTTTTGTGGATGGAGATTTGATAGCGATGAATTTCGAATGGATCTCTGCTGGGCAAGGGGGAGGTTGCAGGAAGAAAGGGAATAACTTGGCTGAGCTGTTTCTTTCCGACTCTAGTGATAGTGGTGAACGCAGGACTAACCCTAACTCACATGGAATATCTGTTACACCAAGTATTGAAGGAGTTAGTGATGGCATTGTTGATCAAGAGCTTATAGCTCAACTTCAGCCAATTTTTGAAAGGGCAGGGGTTGATCTTCTTTTGGATGAAAATAGATTGTTACGATGTGAAAAAATAAAGGGTTCTACTTTTAACCTGTGGGACTTTTTGAAATTAGATGGTTTGGAGCATGTAAGGGTTTTGAAATTGTGGAATTGTAATTTGGGTAACGCTGGAACTAAAGCCCTGGCCGAGAGCCCTCAATTTGCTAATCTGGTGGTGCTATGTTTAGAGAGAAACCAAATCGGCGATGCTGGAGCTAAATCCCTTGCTAGGAGTCCACATCTTGTGAATTTGGTTGAGTTAGATTTAGAGAAGAACATCATTGGCAATGCTGGAATTACAGCTCTGGCTAGGAGCCCTATCTTTACAAATCTGACTTTATTGGATCTAGAAAAAAACAAAATTGGTAAATCTGGGGCTAAAGCTCTCGCAAAAAGTTCAAAACTCACTAATTTAACCATACTACATTTAGGGGCGAATACAATAGGAGAGGTTGGGGCAAAAGCCTTAGCTAAAAGCGAGACTCTCAAAAATTTGACATGGTTAAATTTAAAGGGAAACAAAATCGGGGACAGTGGAGCCTCAGCTCTTGCTGAAAGTAAGCACCTCAAAAATTTGACTAAACTAGGATTGAAAGCAAATGAGATCCGTCTCTCTGGAGCTGTAGCCCTGGCCAAAAGTAGGAATCTTGCCAATTTATCTGTACTTGTTTTAAGCCAAAATGAAATCGGCAATGATGGAGCCATAGCTTTGGCTAAGAGTAGTCATCTTGGTAAATTGGCTACATTAAGTTTAAATAGAAATTACATAGGTGACGTTGGGGCTATAGCTATTGCCGAGAGTCATCATCTCCGTAATTTGACCGGTCTTGATCTACGGCAAAATATAATTGGAAATACTGGAGCTAAAGCTCTGAACGAGAGTCCACATCTTGTCAAATTGACCGAATTAAATTTAGATGGCAGTAAAATTATGGATACAAGAACCGTGCCAGATTCATGGAAGAAAAACATTGGCGATACTGAAGCTATAGCTTTGGCTAACGATCTACTTCTTGCGAATCTAAGCGTGCTAGATTTATGGGAGGAAAATATTGAGGACGCTGGAGCTATAGCTTTGGCTAACAATCCACTTCTTGCGAGTTTAAGCGGGCTATATTTATGGGAGAACAGCATCAGTGATAAAGGAGCTAAGGCTTTAGCCAACAGTCCATTCCTTGCGAACTTAACTAAGCTGGGTTTGAGTGGAAATAGAATCGGCGATGCTGGAGCTAAAGCCCTTGCTGAGAGCCCACATCTACGCAACTTAATTTGGCTAGGTTTAGGAAGAAACGAAATCGGAGATGTAGGAGCTATAGCTCTTGCCGGAAGTTCACACTTTGGCAATTTAACTGAACTGGGCTTGTGGGATAATAATATTACCGATACAGGAATTACAGCTTTAAAACAGAGTCCACATTTTGCCAATTTGATCAAGTTTGGATTTAAGAGGAGATGATTAATGGCCATTTTTACAAGCACAACAAATCCTTCTTATTGTTTTACCCCCCCTTCTTTTTCTCCTTTAAAAATTGTTAAGACCCCACTTGAGATAAGGGGTGGAGAAAGAACCCCGACAGATTATTATTTGGAACTTCCAAAAGGTGTTGCATTTTGTAAGGGCGAGGGAGTTTGCCTGCCTTCAATGTTAATAGAGTTCAGAGAGAAATCTTTAGAGAAGGGGGATCGTTCTACTGTCAGGAACTTAGATGAAACTTTTAAAAATTTGCAAATGCAACTGTATCGAGACTTTTTTGAAATATTTAAGGCGGGCGGTTATTCAATTTTTGGTCATCCATGGTTGATATCACAGGAAGAGCTTGAAATGGAATTAGCAGATGACTCCGCTTTTCAACTCGCTACCCCTAGACTAAATATTAAAATTTCTCTAACTGGTGATGTTGAGAACGCCCAAGGTGTTTTTCGTGTGGGCTTGCAGCATTCTGATGATATAGTGCGAGCTTTCCTGCCTATGACTTTAAAGCCATGTTCTTTTCTGATGTCGGGTGCACTGTGTATCGGTTTTAATGTTAAAAAAGGAATAATGATTTTTAAAGAGAGTTCTCGCGATGGTGATTTAACTGATAAGGATAACTATCATAGATACGATTTGCAGTATCCTTTGGATAATCGAGTTATCCGCACCGGAAAGATAGATGGTGAATTTTCCAGAAAAGATAGCTTGCTCTATCATTTTAGAGATATCTCCGATACTAGAGTAAGAGTGTGCAGTAGCTATATTACGCTCTTTAATGATGAGGGATATAATATGGGGGTATCTATTATCCCTAGCTTTCACAACCTGCTTTCACAAGGAGCTAAAGCGGTTTTTCTGATTGAAAGCGAAAAGTTAAGGAATCCTTTTTTTGGTGTATTTTTTGAGAATGCGGGTGAACTCGATTTGTTGAATTCGATAAATTCGATATCGCTAGGTGCAAAACTTATCTTTCAATCCGGTTCTGATCTGGTTCTCAGTTCATCTGAGGGGGATGAGATAGTAACCGCTAAGGGGTTAAGAAGGATGTTCATTTCAGAAGAAGAAAATGCGATTCTTTCTATAATAAGATTATAAATAGGAGGATATATGTCACAAGTAAATCCGAATAAACCCAACCTAAAGGTAGGCCGAAAAACGTTAGGCAAAGTGAGAATAGCCGCGCCAAATCAAACGAGTAAGCGGGTCGCCTTTTTGCCACAAACAGCATCACTTCTACCGCTATATTTTTCAAGCAATGCCGCTGTATTGAACAACAGCTTATTAAGCCGAATGAAAAAAAGTTCAACTATACGATATGTGGAATTTAGAAAAATTAACAGAGCGTTAAAGAATTTGAACATCACTTTATTAGGTTATGCCAGAAATTTAAGCGGTTTTAGGATGCTACGTGAGTTAATCAAAAATAGACAAAATCTAAACCCTGGTAGGGATCGACGTCCTATATTAGACCTCTTGCATAACTTTCATGATTTGAGTTCATAGATGTAGACTCCAGCGATGAGGTTGAATCGCAGTCCGAATCTTTTTCTTCGATTGCGGTAACGATCGCTCAGGATTTTAAACCGTTTCATTTTTCCAATCACATTTTCGTTCAACACTCGATCTGAAGAAAGTGTCCGATTCTGTCTTTTCTGTTCCGGGGTTAACGGTTTATTCCTGTACGATTTCTGTGCAACCCTGTTCTTCTCGTGACACCTCCTCAAGCCGGTATAGCCACTGTCAACCAAGGCTTCGATATCAGGATGAATATGCACTCCACTCTCTTTGAAGAGACGAAAGTCGTAACGTGGCGACGACCTCCTCTAGGTTTCTCTTTCCTTCTGGCCTTCTTTAGGATCTTCAGCATGAAGGTGTATAATGGTTGGCAAAAACTGGACCAAAAAAGGGGCTTGAATAAGGTGTAAAATTGGGGATAAAAAACAAGGCAAGCCCATAGGAAAGGAGCAAGATATGCGAAAGAGGATTGGTTCAGCGATGAAGGCGAAGATTGCG